>DAIDAH010000047.1 GCA_027310735.1 Methylotenera sp.
GCAGGCCCGCGATGATTAGGTGCATGGCAACTGTTTTCCAGTGTCCGGCATCAGCATAAGGCATTGCATTTAATACGACCGTATAGCCGACAGCAATCACAATGGCATGCGGTGTGATGATTCTATATGCTTCAACCAAGCCTCGGCCTAGTCGGCGTAGCAATGAGGGGCGGAAAGTAAGCGACTCCGCAAATCCGGCTGATTGTTCACGTGCACTAAGGTTGATGGCAGGGGAGCCGAGCCAAGTGTCGCCATTTCGCATCAATTCATTACTGGGTGCACGTGAGTGAACGCCAATCAGTACATTTTCTGGCAGGATAGTGCCATCGGGAATATAAGCGCCATTGCCAACAAAGCAACGCTTGGAAATGACCGTTGGCTGGGTTTGCATCCAACCGCCTTCAATTGATTCATCGCCTAGCATTACACCATCGGCAATAAAACTTTCATCACCTAATGTCAGGAGGTCTGGAACAACGCCCTGAGCCGTTGAAATTTCAGCATCGCGTCCAACTTTTGCGCCGAGCAGCCGATACCAGTGAGAGGCGTAGACCGTGGCATAAACGCCATGCAGTATATTGAGGCTTGACTCTTGAATTTGATTAACCAGCCAGCGCCTACAGTACACATTACTGTGTACAGGCCAGCGGCCAGCTTTCAATCTATAGAGCACCCCCCAGCGCAAAGCGGCAGAAATCAGAATTGTGCCAACAATCAGTACTGCAGTTGCCGGAAATGAAAGTAAGAAATATTTCAGTAGCTGAAAAGGAATTTCACCATTCTGCAGCCATGGGTAGCTGTCATCCATTCGGTCAATTAAAACCATGCTTGGGAAGATAGGCAGGAAAAAGAGTGTAGCGGTAGCCAAAACGCCAAAGATAAAAAATACGGCTTCTGCAATAAGACGTGTTTCAGATACAACTGGACGCGGCATTTGTGCAGTGTGATCAAATGCCCCGATGTCACGGGCAGGCGAGCCGCTCCATACTCTTGAGGGAAGAACTTGCATGCCGTCAGACATTGCGGAAAGGCCTTCTAGATGGCCATAGCTACCAATGGCAGTGTTGCCTTCAAGCACGGCATAGGAGTCTACACAGGCTTCGTCGGCTAAAGAAATTGTGCCTAAGATGAGCTCTCCATGTTCAACTCGTGCATTTTCAAGATTGACCGCATTACCGATGCTGACGCCATCACCAATGCTAAGCAAATCATGCGAACGAATGGTAATTGAGCCGATGTTAACGTCATTGCCGACTTTTGCACCCAATGCGCGTAGCCACCAGACATAGAGCGTTGAACCGCCGAGCATGTATAGCGGTACGCCTTCGATTAGGCGGTCTGTCAACCACCAGCGAAAATAGGTGCCACCCCACAAAGGATAACGACCTGCCTTGAGGCGACCGGCAACGATCCATTTTCCTGCAATAGCAACGACAAAGCTCAGTACTGTCGCTAGCAGAAAAACACCGACGGATGCCGCAATCGCGACAATAATAGAGTCATGCGGGCCACCTGTAAAAAAATGGTAGGTGAAAAACGAGGCTAGCCATTGCGACATGCGCAACAGTATAAGGCTTGGTAATACAATGGCTTGTGCTACGCCGCATAGCCAGCGTTTACTTGCAGAAGGAGGTGTCCAAGATGATTCAACATTGGGTTGCGCAACTGGTGTATCGCGCATGATTTTTGCAATTTGACCAATTTTTCGATGCTGATAAATATCGCGCACAGTAAAGCTTGAAAATTGTGCGTTGCTGCGTAAAGCTGAAGCTAAACGTGCCGCTAGCAACGAATGTCCGCCTAGATCCGAAAAGAAGTCAGCGTCACGCAGTATTGGCTGACCGGGGAAAAATTTGGCGAGTTCAGCAAAAAGCACGGTTTCGGCGAGGCTTTCTGCTACATCTGACTCATGGCTGCTTGTGCTCACTATGTTAAGTGGTAGTGCGCGTAACGCATTGCGGTCAATTTTGCCAGAAGTGAGACGTGGCATCTCAGCTAATGTTTCAAAGTGACTAGGCACCATGTAGGGTGGCAGACTTTCGGCCAATGCAGCACGCAAATCTGCTATTTCCGAGGCGATTTTGTCTTCAGTGATGATGTAAGCAACTAAACGCTCTAGACCATCGTCATTGCGGCGGATAACCGCCGCAGTGCCGATATTTGGTTGCTGACAGAGTGTTGCTTCAATTTCGCCAAGTTCAACCCGAAAGCCGCGAATTTTGATTTGATCATCCGTGCGACCTAAGCATTGCACACAGCCAAATTCATCAATTCTGGCAAGGTCACCTGTACGGTAAAGTCTTTGATCGTTCAAGCCAGTGGCATAGGGGTTAGTGAGAAATTTTTCAGCTGTAAGGTCTGGACGTCCCAAGTAGCCCATGGCTATGCCAGGGCCACTGATGCAGAGTTCTCCAGTTTCTCCTCGTGGTAGCAGTCGTAGTGCATGCGTAGTTTCTGGGTCAACCACCAGTAGCACGTAGTTGGGTAATGGTCGGCCAATAGTCACGGGTTTTCCTGCATGCAGTTCAGCAAGGCTGGCTGATACAGTGGCTTCAGTTGGACCGTAGGTGTTGAAAACCTTACGGTCGGGTGTCGCCCATTTGTTGACCAAGGCTTCAGGGCAGGCTTCGCCGCCTAGATTGATAATACGCAGATTTGGAATATCACAATTAAATAACGCTAGTAGAGTTGGAACTGCATTTAAGACTGTGATTTTTTGTGCAATCAAGGCGAGAGGCAGGGCTTCAGGATCAGTGGCAAGTTCTTTGGGGGCAATCCACAGCGTGGCACCAACCAGATAACTAATCCAGATTTCCTCAAAAGACATATCGAATGCAGTTGAAAAGCCTTGATAAACGCGGTCTGTTTGATTGATGCCAAGTTGGCTATTTTCACTGCGTAAAAAATGGCAAATGGAGCCTTGGTTAACCTGAATTCCTTTTGGTTTTCCTGTAGAGCCAGAAGTGTATATGATATAAGCTGGGTGTTCAGGTGAAACGCCTGAGCGTTTCTTTAAAGGTGTTTGTTGCGGAATAAGCAGACTTTCGGCTGTCCAGACTTGATGCGATAAGTCATTGAGATGAGAACTAAATGTATCGCAGCTAATTAATCCCGTAGCATTTGCATCGTTCAAGCAAATTGCAATGCGGTCTACGGGAGTGTCAGCATCAAATGGTAGCCATGCAGCGCCTGCTTTAGTGATAGCCAGTTGCATGACAAGTAAGTCGATTCCGCGAGGTAGCCATAGGCCGATGATCTGACCAGGCTGGACTCCGTGTTCAATTAGGTGCGAAGCCGCTAAATCGCTGAGCGTATTTAACTCACGATAGCTGAGTGTACGATTCTCGAAAATGAGCGCTGTTTGTTGCGGAGAGCGTTTTTCTGTTGCTTCGAAAATGTCTGCCAGCGTTTCGGTACGGATTAATTGAGCCTGATTTTGGCCGAATAGAATACTGCTATTGGCCTCAAAGCGATTGTTTGTGGACATGAGGTGTGTTTTCAGATGAAATTCAGTTAACGTAAAAGCCGATTAATGGGCTATTACGTTAAACCAATCTGTAGAGTGATTAAATATCTTTGTGAATACAGTTGGCTTTTACTGCATCGTCATAGACTTTATCAATTGAACTGTCATTCATTGTTGGTGAGGCTAGTTCGTTTCGGAATGCATCACATTTTGAATTGCTGATAATTTGCTCGGTTATCAGGCTGGCTTTTTCATTAGAACCTAATGGCTGTTCGTTCTTGGAACAGGCGCTAAAAAGAAGCATGCAGGAGGCAACGATTATTAATTTTTGCATATAGATTATCTTACGCGGCACGTTGAATAAAATTGCTGTGAATGTTAGCACTTAATTGTAGTTTAAATCGCATGAAATTAGATTTTTTTGTCTATATTGGGCGCTACCTGTTTCGAGCTGGCTGTATAATCAAACTATTCATTTTATACAATTCAAGACTCAAAATATCATGTTAAAAGCCTATGCAGCGCACGTGCAAGAACGTGCCACACAAAGTTTGCCACCTTTGCCATTGAGCGCAGAGCAGGTTGCTCAACTGGTTGAACTTCTTAAAAATCCACCAGCAGGTGAAGCTGAAACCTTATTAGATTTACTTTCAAACCGTACACCAGCAGGTGTTGACCAAGCTGCATATGTAAAAGCTGCATTTTTATCAGATATTGCTATGGGTAAAGCGTCGTCTCCATTAGTAGATGCTGAAAAAGCTGTGCAATTGTTAGGTACCATGTTGGGTGGTTACAATGTGCAAGCTTTAGTGGCGTTATTGGATACTCCTATGGCCGAGGCCGCTGTCAAGGCTTTGTCACAGACTATTCTGATGTTTGACGCTTTTCATGATGTCGATGAAAAGATGAAGGCAGGCAATTTACATGCTAAAAAATTGATGGAATCTTGGGCAAGTGCTGAGTGGTTCACCAACGCACCTGTGCTAGCTGAAGAAATTAAAATGGTGGTGTTCAAGGTGGATGGTGAAACCAACACCGATGATTTAAGCCCAGCGCAAGACGCTTGGAGTCGCCCGGACATTCCATTGCATGCCAAAGCCATGCTCGTGAATAAAATTCCAGATGGCTTAAAGTTAATTGAAACCTTGAAGCAAAAAGGCTTGCCATTAGCCTATGTGGGCGATGTTGTGGGTACGGGTTCTTCACGTAAATCTGCGATTAACTCTGTGCAGTGGTACATGGGTAACGATATTCCTCACATTCCAAACAAGCGTACTGGTGGTGTGATTTTAGGTACTAAAATTGCGCCTATTTTCTTTAATACTGCTGAAGATTCAGGCGCGTTGCCGATTCAATGTGACGTATCAAAAATGCAAACGGGTGATGTGATTACCATTCAGCCATTTGCAGGCAAAGTATTAAATGAACAGGGTGAGGTGATTTCAAGCTTTGAGCTTGCGCCATCAACTATTGCAGATGAAGTGCGTGCTGGTGGTCGTATTCCATTGATTATCGGCCGTGGCTTAACGACTAATGCGCGTCTGTCATTAGGCTTGCCAGCCTCAGATTTATTCATTCAGGCCACTACACCAAAAGATACTGGCAAGGGTTATACCTTGGCGCAGAAAATGGTTGGTCGTGCATGTGGTTTGCCAGAAGGCAAGGGCGTGCGTCCAGGTTCTTATTGTGAACCTAAAGCCACAACAGTCGGCTCACAAGATACCACTGGCGGCATGACGCGTGATGAGCTCAAAGAGTTGGCTTGCTTGGGCTTTAGTGCTGACTTGGTGATGCAAAGTTTCTGCCATACCGCAGCGTATCCAAAGCCTGTTGATATTAAATTGCAACATAGCTTGCCTGAGTTTATTTCCAGCCGTGGTGGTGTTTCATTGCGTCCTGGTGATGGCGTGATTCACTCATGGTTGAATCGTATGGTCTTGCCAGACACTGTGGGTACAGGCGGCGATTCACATACGCGCTTCCCGATTGGTATTTCATTCCCAGCCGGTTCTGGTTTGGTAGCATTTGCTGCCGCAATGGGCGCAATGCCGCTAGATATGCCAGAGTCAGTACTGGTGCGCTTCAAGGGCGAGATGCAGCCGGGCATTACCTTGCGTGACTTGGTGAATGCGATTCCTTATGCCGCAATTCAAAAAGGTGAGCTGACCGTTGGTAAGCAAGGCAAAAAGAATGTCTTTAATGGCCGCATTTTAGAAATCGAAGGTTTACCTGATTTGAAAGTAGAGCAGGCATTTGAATTTGCTGATGCCTCTGCCGAGCGTTCTGCTAATGGCTGTACCGTGAAGCTGAATAAAGAACCTGTGATTGAATTCCTGACTTCAAATATCGTATTGTTGCAAAACATGATTGATGGCGGCTATCAAGATGCACGCACCTTGCAACGTCGCATCGCCAGCATGCAGGCTTGGTTGGCAAAACCAGAACTGTTAGAGCCAGATGCAGATGCAGAGTACGCGCATATCATTGAAATTGACTTGAATACCATCACCGAGCCGCTAGTGGCTTGCCCGAACGACCCGGATGACATCAAACCATTGTCAGCCGTAGTGGGTGATAAAGTGGACGAAGTGTTTATTGGTAGTTGTATGACCAATATCGGCCACTACCGTGCTGCTGCACGCGTGTTGGAAGGTGTGGCGAATATTCCAACCCGTTTGTGGATTGCTCCGCCAACGCGTATGGATGAAGCTCAATTGCGTGATGAAGGTGTTTATGCTGTGTTTGGCGTAGCAGGTGCACGTACTGAAGTGCCGGGCTGTTCATTATGTATGGGTAATCAGGCGCGTGTTGCGGATAAAGCAACGGTGTTCTCTACCAGTACACGTAACTTTGATAACCGCATGGGTCGTGACGCCCGTGTGTATCTGGGCTCAGCTGAGCTGGCGGCGGTATGCGCCAAATTGGGTCGTATGCCTACACATACTGAATATATGGAAACTGTAGGCAATAAGTTGCAAAACACGGCTGAAATTTATCAGTACTTGAACTTTGACCGTCTGCCTGATTATTCAGAGAGTCTGGCTAAAGTGAAAAAGATCATCCCTATTACCGAGATGGCTGGTTAGTTTCAAATATTGATACGGTATTTAGTTTTGCGCTCATTCTTAAATTTTTCAAAGAGTGAGCGCATTTTTGTTTGCTGTGTGGCATTAGCCTATTCAGGATCATATGGACTCAAAAAATAAAAACAATATCAAAGATTCGGGTGCACACCTTTTTAATCAAGAGATTTTGACCGAAGCGCCAAAGCGTGGTGCATGGAAGTGGATGTTGCCACTTAGTCTCGTGCTTGCAGCAGCTCTTTTTGCTGCATGGCATTTCGGCTGGCATGTAAAGGCCGTAACCGCAGGCGTGTTATTGCTTGCCGTGATTTCTCATATCGTGACATGGATACTTGGCATCATTATCTTAGTGCCAATTGTTGGCCCCTTGATTGTCAAAGTGCTGAGTTTGTCGGTGATCTGGCTGTTGAATGCTATTGGTTACTTGGTTTCTTATACGGCAATTAAGCGTGGCTACTCTAAAGATGTGCTGACATATCGTGCGCTTACCATTGCGTTGCTCACCGGCATTGTGATTGGCTTTGTGATTGGTAGTTTGGTCTAGTTTTTAAATATGCTCATTGTTAAATTGCAACAATCCCGCTGGTATCAGCATATTCTGCGCCTAAAAGACTTTTTCCCTGTACTAGCTTTTTTCGGTGGCTTTTTATGGGATGCGCTCACCATAGGCAAGCGTATTGCTGCTTCTGATTTATGGATGCTCTCCGCTTATCTGCTCGCTGTGATTCCAATCATTTGGTGGTTAGTGAGAAAGGAGAATCAGGAGATAGCTATTCAGGCACAAGAAAGCTTAGCCGAGTCAGAATCTACAATTGAAACTTCATTTGAATCTGCATCACAGCCAGCCGCAGCGATTGAAGCCGGCGAAAGTCACGAAGAACATTGGACAACGCGTTTGCCTTACATGGCAATTCAGTTTCTGTTTGGAAGCCTGTTTAGTGCCTTATTCATTCTCTACTTCAAAAGCTCATCGCATATCACGGCCATCATCTGGTCAATTGGCTTAGGTGCATTGCTGGTCGCTAATGAGTATTTGGAGGAAGCCTATAAACGCTTGACCCTGACTTGGACATTGTTTGGTTTTTGCGCGATTTTACTGTTTAACTTCGTGGTGCCATTTGTAGTGGGTAGTATTCATGCTATCTGGTTTTTTGCGAGTACTTTGCTTGCAGTAGCCGCCACTTGTGCTCTGAAACTTAAAATCTCACCACAGCTTGGCAGTATTAAGCCCACGTATATTGTTGCTGCGGTGATTATTTTAGCTTACGTGCTAGACGTAATCCCGCCAGTGCCTTTGGTAAAGCGAGATGTTCAGGTAGGCACGCATTTTGAAAAATTAGCAGGCGAGTATCGCGTCTTGCAAGATAAAGCGCCTTGGTGGGTTTTTTGGAGTAGCACTTCAAATACTTTATATATCAATGCTGGCGATCCGGTGTATTGCATTTCTTCAGTGTTTGCACCAAGAGGTCTGGAAACCAAGCTGTATCATAACTGGCAGTATTATGATGCCAAGAAAGGTTGGCAGACTAGATCTCGCATCGGTTTCAGTTTGGCGGGTGGTCGTGATAATGGCTTTAGAGGATATACGTTTAAGCAGAATTTAGCTTATGGTGAATGGCGCGTGAAAGTTGAAACTGAGGGCGGTAAAACCATCGCTGTACATAAGTTTGACATTGAAGAAAGCATGGCGACTCCAAGCGAAGTATTGAGCACAGGTATCTTGTAATCAACTATCTGGATAATCAATTTTGCTAGTGAAGAATTGCAATTTACTCAATATCTTCGATGCCATTTTAATATCACTTACCTATTAGCTTCATATCTTTAGTTTCATGAATAAAACAGCGGAATCTAACTAAAATATTTACAAATCATACCTATTAATTTTGAATTAAGGATCATTTCCATGGCAACAGAGTTATTCAATAACGGGAAGCATATCTGTATCAAATTCAGCGATTTGTCTGACTCGGATTCCTCTCAAGATGCGGTGCAGTCGAATCAGTTTCTGATTGTAAGTGACGGGCATGGCGCTTTAATCGACCCAGGCGGCAACATGACTTACAACGCCTTGGTAATGGGGATGGGGAAGTATTTTCACTTTCGTAAATTGCAGTACATTCTTGCTTCACATCAAGACCCTGATATCGTGGCCTCAATCAATAAATGGCTGGTTGGTACAGAGTGCCAAGTGATAGCCCCAGCTATTTGGGAGCGGTTTCTGCCGCATTTTTGCAGTGTAGGCAATACTGAAAATCGCATTATTGGCATTCCCGATCAAGGGATGAATATCTGGCTTGGGAAAGATGTGATCAAAGCCATTCCAGCACACTTTCTGCATTCTGAAGGCAACTTCCAATTTTACGATGTCACCAGTAAGATTCTATTTTCAGGAGATCTCGGCGCATCACTAGTACATCATGATCTTGCCGCAGAGCCTGTTACTGATTTTGATGCGCATCTACAAACCATGCTGCCTTTTCATAGACGTTACATGACGTCGAATAAGGCCTGCCGCTTATGGGCTAACATGGCACGCACGATGGATATCGAATCCATTGTGCCGCAACATGGGCGCTCTTTTGTGGGTAAAGAGATGGTGAATAAGTTTATTGCATGGGTTGAAAAACTGGAATGCGGCATTGATTTGATGACCCAAGACAATTATAAAGTGCCTCAGTAATTTTATAGTCGTAAGCCAATATGTGATTGGCTTACGATTTTTGACTTTTTGAAGCGCTTAATGGCTAGTTTCAGGACGAGTCATTAACTTATCAATATACGCAATCGATACCGCCGAAACGACAAAAGTCATATGAATGACTGTTTGCCACAGCAAAACTTTGTCAGACAAGTTTTCTGCATTGATAAATGTTTTCAGTAAATGAATTGATGAAATACCGATAATCGCGGTAGCCAGTTTCACTTTAAGTAAGTTGGCATTTACGTGTGATAACCAATCGGGCTCATCAGGATGGCCTTCAAGATTCAGGCGTGACACAAAGGTTTCATAGCCACCCACAATCACCATAATCAGCAAGTTTGAAATCATCACCACGTCAATCAAGCCTAATACAATCAGCATAATTTCGGCTTCGGAGAGTGAGGTTGCATGTGCAACCATGTGCACAAGCTCAACGCCAAAGAAGAATACATATACGGCTTGTGCGATGATTAAGCCTAAATACAGCGGCAGTTGCAACCAGCGGCTACCAAATAGAACGGTGGACATAACGCTATTTTGCTTGAATTCAGTAGGTGAAATGTTTGTTTCCTGCATGTTGGGAAAGTATCCTTAATTGGTTTATTGATTGGTATTTAAAAGTGGCGTGCTAAAAAATCAGCTGCATTGTATCAGGTTAGAGTGGCCTATTTTAATTAGGAGATTTGACTCTCAATCCGATAGTCATCTGTGTCATCTAGCGCCAATAGTTGCGTCAATACAGGCATGGTTTCTTCCAGCGTATTAGGCAATGTCCAAGGCGGATTGATGATAAATAGCCCGCTGCCATGCATGCCGTAGCCCTCTGCCGATGGTTCATGTATCGTCATGGCGACATGAAGCCAGTTCGGCGCATTGAGTTGAATCAGGCTTTCGACCATTTCATCAGGCTCTGGGCGTTGTAATATTGGGTACCACACCATGTAAGTGCCCGTCGCAAAGCGCGTGAGGCTATCTTTTATGCAGTTGACCACGCGCTGATAATCCTGCTTATCTTCATACGGCGGGTCTATCAACACCACCGCACGGCGCGGCGGCGGTGGCAGGCAAGCCTTAATGCCCGCAAAGCCATCTTGCATCTCAATTTTGACCTGCTTGCCTTGTCCCCTGAAATTCTCTGCCAACAGTTTGAAATCATTTGGGTGCAATTCAAACAGACGCATTTTGTCGTCGGCACGCAAAAAGTCTTGCGCGATGGAAGGTGAGCCAGGGTTCAACTGTAATGAATCCACATTGAAGTGTTTAATCTGTGCCACAAAATCGGCGAGTGATTGCGGCAGGTTTTCAGCGGTCATCAGCTTGTCTATACCTTGCTCAAACTCGGCATTTTGTGTGGCATAGCCCTCAGTCAGGCTATACATGCCCGCACCAGCATGGGTGTCGATATACCAAAAAGGCTTATCTTTCAGCTTGGTGTGGGCAAGCACAAGGCCTAATACATAATGTTTGAGTACGTCGGCATGATTGCCTGCGTGAAAAGCATGACGGTAACTGAGCATGGTGAGCGTGCGGCTATAAATGGATTGCCAGCATTATAACTAGACCTTTGTACGAAACAAATTTAAATGCAATTTTGAATAAAAATGCCAATAGTTTGTCGTTCCAACATACGATTTTACTGGTGCTTTAGCGCCTAGTGAATCGGAGTGCCTGTGGTGCGAAAGTGGGAATCTATTTTAATCAATCAGTTAAATGGATCCCCGCTTACGCGAGGATGACTGGTGTTGTGGGTTTGTAGAGTAAAACAATATTAGTGACATAACACTACGTCATTGATTACATCCATATAGGCTGTTAGTGTTGTGTCTTAGTGTGTTTATATTACCTATGTGTCCATGTACGTGGGTCATTCAGCGCTATTTGCCATCAACTTATGTTTACTTTTAAAGTATGTGACAGAAACCTTTAAGTTCATTATGAAAATTTGAGTAGGTTGTTAAAATGACACAAAATCAGTATGGGTTAAGTCGTACGATTGACGCCTTAACCAAAAGAGCAGTTCGTCAACGATGTGGATTTGGATGTGTGAATTGTGGATGCGCAGTTTATCAATATGAACACCTTGACCCTACATTTGCAGATGCGAAATCACATGATTCCGATTGTATTGTTCTTTTGTGTGGTGGTTGTCATGACCGAGTAACTAGAAAATTACTTTCTAAAGAAACAATCAAACTCAAATCAAAAAATCCAAAATGTCTCGAGCAAGGATTTTCATTCGGCCCATTTGACTTGGGAGTAATTGAACCAGAAATAATTTTTGGCACTCTTAAATGTAAAGCCGTTTTGTCATTAATTAGGATATTAGGAGATGATATATTTTCTATAAAGCCGCCAGAAAGTAATGGTTCTCCTTTTCTCATAAGTGCAAAACTCAGTGATAGAGACGGCAATGAAATCTTAAGAATAGAAGACAATGAGTGGATAACTAACAGCGACAATTGGGATGTGGAAGTTGTAGGCACGAATATTACAATCAGAAGAGAATTGGGCGATATATTACTTTCGCTACGAAGTGAACCACCTAGTAGACTTGTGATAGAGAAGCTGGAAATGTCTTATCGAGGAACTAAAATATCTGCAAATGAAAATAAAAGTATCAAAATCTCTAAGCAAACTGGTCAGCAATTAGATGCTGGTGGAATTAGGATAGAAGGCTGCCAAGTTGGAATTGATATTGTAGAAACTGGTTTAACTATAGGTACAGGAGGAGGCCGTGTAATGATTGAAAGTATGACAATTAGTCAAACTAGGCCTAATCCAATAACATCACGATTGTCCAAACTGTATCCACAATTATCTCTTCCCCCATTTAAATTAAACCATCTCAGAAAAATAATAAATCAATGGGGAAAATGAGAGCCAATGGGGTCAGACTTCATTGATTTCCTTAAATTTTTCTTGCGCATCCATAATCTTCGGGAAGTTCCCCTCAATCCAGTCGGCTAGGTCTTCAACCTTTTTGGCAACCTCCATGCCTAGCGGGGTAAGGCTGTATTCGACATGTGGTGGTACGACTGGATAAGATTGGCGTAAGACAAAGCCGTCATATTCCAAACACTGCAATGTTTGAGCGAGCATTTTTTCACTGACACCACTTACTTTTCTGCGTAAGTCGCTGAAACGATGCATTCCGCCAAGTAGCGCAACCAAAATAAGCACTCCCCATCGGCTGGTCACGTGTTTGAGTACTTCACGCGATGGGCAATGTTCAGAAAACAAATCACCGCGCCGCATTCTTTCAGAAAGAGGTGTACCTAATTCAAGTTGAATATCAGGGTCTTTTTGCATTTAAGCTTACCTTTTTGTGTGTACTTACTTAAAGTTAGTTTGGTTGATATTATGCCATTTTTAATTTTTAACTTAAAGGATATTAACGATGGTAGTGATTACTGGTGCTTCTGGTCAATTAGGCCGCCTTGTGATTGAAGAGTTGCTTAAAACCGTACCTGCTAGCAGCATTGTTGCGGCAGTACGCAACCCAGAAAAAGTGAGTGATTTAGCTGCGCGTGGGGTGCAGGTTAAATT
Organism: Methylotenera sp.; assembly: GCA_027310735.1. Lineage (GTDB taxonomy): Bacteria > Pseudomonadota > Gammaproteobacteria > Burkholderiales > Methylophilaceae > Methylotenera. Next base: position 12,800 of record DAIDAH010000047.1, read on the forward strand.
AGCTGACTATTCAAATCTAAGCTCGCTTGAAGCGGCGTTTGAAGGCGCAGATAAAGTGCTAATGATTTCATCAAGCGAGCTTGGGCAACGCCTACCACAACACCAAAACGTGATTGAGGCTGCAAAACGCGCAAAAGTAGGTTTGGTTGCTTACACCAGTATTTTACATGCGGATACTTCACCATTACCTCTAGCGAAAGACCACAAGGATACGGAAGCATTGTTAAAAGCTTCTGGCATTCCTCATGTATTACTTAGAAATGGGTGGTATACAGAAAACTATTTGGCTAGCATGCCACCTGCATTGCAGTATGGCGTATTTATTGGCAGTGCAGGCGATGGCAAAATCTCCTCGGCTGCGCGTGCAGATTACGCAATCGCCGCAGCAAAAGTGCTTACGCTTGATGGGCAGGCTGGTAAGGTTTACGAGTTGGCTGGCGATAAGGCTTACACCTTAACTGAACTGGCTGCTGAGATTACACGTCAATCAGACAAGACGGTTGCTTATCAAAATATGGCAGAAGCGGACTTTAAAGGTGCGCTATTAGGTGCAGGGCTGCCAGAACCACTCGCTCATTTATTGGCAGAGTCTGATGTCGGCGCTTCTAAAGGAGGCTTGTTCGATGATAGTCATCAACTGAGCCAACTCATTGGGCGCCCAACAGCTACGCTCGCTACTTTGGTGAAAGCTGCAATTGTATAACCTGCGCTGAAACATGGTAGAGAGGCGATAAGTATTTAAAATGGAGTCTCTTTGCCATGAAGGTTGATGGATGTTTTTAATGCTAAGTAAGTTCTATTTGTTACAATGAATTACTTATTTGGTAGGCAAGTAGCTACTTTCATCAGTGTTACTTGTGTGCCTTAGCCTTGTGATGCAAATAGGAATCACAGGGTTCTTAACGTTTTTTTATCCTCGACAACGGTATTGAGTATTGGTTAAAGTGATTTAATGATGATTTTTAATGCAGTAAGCCTGACGATTCCCCCCCAAATCACCAACCTCGACCAAATCCTTCCGCCAAAAGAGCGCACGTTCCGCGCTTTTACCTTTCGGCCAACAGAAGAATATCGCGTGATCTTATTAGGGCAAGACCCATATCCAACGGTAGGCGATGCTAACGGGCTTGCGTTTTCTGTGCATAAAGGTCAAAAGTTACCTAGAAGCCTGAAAAATATCTTTACCGAGTTAGTCGATGACATTG
>DAIDAH010000048.1 GCA_027310735.1 Methylotenera sp.
CAGCTCGTCGCGCACTTTCAGTGGCTGCGCGACCTGAATGAATTGCCCAGACCGTTGAGCGTTGTATATTCGCCAAGGTTGCTGGTGGTAATTCACTGTATGCAAACCAGACGTGACATAACGCGGCAATGCGCGCGTCGGATACGATGTAAACAAAGGTTTATCTAATGCATCCCAAATCTGAATGACATTATCTTCTTCAGGATCTTCATCGGCGGCAACCGCTATCTCACTTGGTTGGGTTTGCCCATGTAATGACAATCCAACTTGCTTAATTTGATAATCGAAAAGTTCGTTGGCTTCGTCTTGTGCTAAATAATACGAACTCAAACCGGCGATGCAGATTGCTACCATCATCCCAAGCATGAGCCATAGAAGAAGACTTTGCCGTATTGATCTCATGAAATGGACACTTTATAGCCTACGCCGCGTACGTTGCGTATAAAGTCGGTGCCAATTTTTTTACGTAGGCGATGAATAAGAACTTCAACTGTGTTACTGGCGACTTCATGATCCCAGCTGTAAAGTTTTTCTTCCAGTTCGGCCAGTGATAACACACGCTCTGGTGGGTCCAGCAGCGTGAGCAATAACGAAAACTCATGTGCAGAAAAGCTTAGCAATTCATCGCCCAAATGCACCTCACGACTGGCAGGATTAAGTGTGATCGCTCCATATTTGATAATGGGTTGTGCGCGACCAGTATGACGTCGCAACAATGCGCGCACCCTAGCAAAGAGCTCATCTAAATCAAAAGGTTTGACTAGATAATCATCCGCTCCCGCGTCGAGTCCGCCAACCTTGTCTGCCATAGCATCCCGCGCAGTAATGATCAGCACGGGTAGTATTCCATTCCGCTGCCGATATTCTTTTAGCACTTGCAAACCCAGTTTCTTCGGCAATCCCAAATCCAGTAGTAGTAAATCATATACCCCATTCGCTAATGCCAATTCTGCACTTTTACCATCGCGAACCCAATCAACGGCGTAATTTTCATTGGTAAGTGCTTCACTTATGCTTTCACCAATCATTGCATCGTCTTCTACTAACAGTAGTCTCATAAATCTTCTTTATCCGTAAACAAATTAAGTAATTTCAACGTCAAAAACGAAACTAGCCGTTGGTTCATCTGATATATAATCAGGATATTATATAAAGACTTAACGAAAACTTAAGAATAGAGGTGCCCAATAGTTTAAATGGTCTGTATCCATTAGAATCAATAGTCAGTTTAAATAATAATTGGCTGTGAACTAGCTATATTAATACTCGTATAGCTAGATCTCACCACGTTCGATCATCGCCACTAATTTATCAATATCCACACCATAGTTCTTAGGTTCTTCTTTTGGTTGTGCTGATGGGGGTAAATCATTCAACGTTGCATATCCCATAAATGCAACGTCATATTGAGCCTCACGACGATCAAACTTCGGTCTATTCTGTACGATCTTATGTGAGCCTCTGGAGAACAATATTTTTGCTCGCAACGCTTCAAATGAATAACCTCGGCCAAGACGGTTTAGCACTCTGATGAGACTATTCAATGATTCTGTATAAGCATTGGTGATTGGGTGATTAAAGTATTCCAGAATGTATGGCTGCCAATTAGACCATGCAGTGATGATAGGCTCATAATGTCCACGCAACTCTGCCGGAATGCTCTTTAGCCATTGTTCATAGAGCATTTGAGCATGTTGTTTGGATGGTGCCTGATAGATGTTAAAGAATTCCTCCTTCAATCTGTACCCTTCACCAAGTAATGGGTAATTCTTAGTCCATCCGTCCAGATTGAAGCTCTCTTGGTCAGTCAATTGACTTTGACGGCGTAGCAATACAAAACGATCATGCATCAGGCCGCGACGCTGCTTAGGAGACAGTTCCGCACGCAATGACTTTCTAACACTTTCCATCGCGACATTCGCCATACGCACAACATGGAACTTGTCCACTACGACTTTAGCATCTGGTATTACTTCATTCACAGCTTCACGATAAGGGCGCCACATGTCCATTGCCACATATTGCACAGTATCTCGATCTTTTAGACTAGATAGATAGGTAGCAATAGTTTTCTTGTTTCTGTTCGGTAATAGATTAACCGCAGTGTTGTTATGCAGATTAGAGATCACAGCACGAGGCTTCTTTATGATGTGAATTTCATCAATGCCCATCCACTTCGGTGTTTCAAACTTGACGGTGCGCTCCAGTTCGTTCACGTAATCGCTGAACACGTTACGAATAGTTCCTTCAGTGACACCAATTTCTTCAGCAATGCCCGTGAAGGTATTGGTCATCGAGCGTTGGCCAATCCATTTCACTAAACGCTCAGTCATCCAGCGACTGGCATTAACCTCTGGTAAATGTTCCATGAAGGTTTTACCGCAGGATTTGCATTTAAAGCGTCTGGCATCGACGTAGATGCCCACGCGCTTGCCGTGCATGGGGAGATCATGCACCAGCACTTCTACGCGACCATATCCGACAACCTCACGACTACGGCAATTAGAACATACCGTTACAGGTACTGCAGTCTCAGCCTTAATGTGGTAGTCATGCTCAGATTCATTACTTCCAAGGACCTTATAGGCAGTCAGGTTCAGTACATTTCGATGCATTACGATTTAAACTGAGAGCTGGATTGTTGAACAAGTTGTTGTAGAACATCCTTGGTTTGTTGTTCTAATTCAGGCAGATCGTACTTTATTGTTTTCCAGACGATTTCCAAGTCCACTTTAAAGTACCCGTGGGCAACGGCATTACGCATTTCGTAAGCAAAAACTAACGGTAACTCTGGGTATAATTGAGCGAAGTCTTGATAGTATTTATCTATGTTGTTACTGGCTTCACCAATGACCTCGATATTGCGAATTACTGCATCTTGCACCAACTCATTGTTCAAAAATCCCACTTCATCTATGTCTTCGGTGTAGTGATGAATGCGTTGAGTAGCTTGAATGATGTGCGCTAGATAATCCTGTAATCTTTGTTGATCGCGGCTCATATGGGGATTGCCTCGGCTAGTACACTGTTGCGGAATGAATCTGGCAGTGCTTTGGGAGTTAGTACATCTACTGGCACACCCAGCAATACACGTAGCTTGTATCGAATTGCGCCAATATCCATCAGTGTAGTGTCTTGCGTAGGGTCAATCAGAATGTCGAGGTCACTGGTTTCAGTATCGTCACCATGAAGTACCGAGCCAAATACACGTGCATTTAAGGCGCGGTGTGACTTAACCACTTGGCGGATAGCTTCTCGGTTGGAATTTAAGGCGTCAGAGGGCTTCATTTATTTTACTCGTCCACATAACTTTACGAATTATAATATAGTTAGCAACATTGTATGTCAACATGATTTTACGAATTTTAACTATTGAGCAATGTTACGTAAAATTAGACGATACACAAAACTTTACGAATATCCAAAATGATTAACTTATCTGAAGAGCCGATTTTTATTGGTTATGGCACAATTGATACACAAGTCAAATTCGCTTGCAAGCAACTAACAAACTCCATGGAAGAGCAGGATGCTCTAAGAAGTAGAAAAGGTACAAATCCCAAGAACCATGCCTTTAAATCATTAATTAAAAACCAAATTAAGGAGTTTGATCAAGATTTCCTGCAGATTGCATACAAATATTCAAATCAAACGAAAACGCCTAAGACCGAAGATGAAATAAGTAGATTATTTTTCGAATATTTTGGTTCACACTCATTAAGCGCCATGCATATTGGCTTTTTAAGGGCAGACATTAGCGTTTTATACATGCAACTTTGGTTAAATGGGGATTTGGTTTTACCAATAAGTTATAGAGTCATTCGCAACAGAAAATACACAATCCCTGAAGACCATGAGTTATATATATTTATAGATAGCTTTTTTCAGCCAGAAGGCAATCATGGGCTTAGGCAACATTCTGGAGATAGGATTTTCTATTACGCTTCGAGGGTCTTACGCTCGACTAATTGGAGGCGCTTTCAAGATTTCAAGATAGAAGATTGGGCTCAATTTCATGTGTTATCTAAAAAAGGCGAAAAAGATGGGAATTACTTAAGTTTTAACATTCCCAAGATTCCTTGGACGGGATTGCTTAATGAGTTATTGGTTCGCTATCCTAATGATATTCAATTTAATTTAGATGATGTCAATGCCTACTCTGAATGGGCATACACATCCACCCAAACTAACGACTTTAAAGCATTTAGAGCAAGTTGGACGCCTAACGCAGTAAAAGTAAAAGTTCGAGCGCCTAGAAAAAGAGCCTTAAGAACTATAAATGCTCCATCTGCAGATGATAAGTACAAAGACTCCTTAAAAGCGATTAGCGCAGAATTAAGTCATGATGCTGTTCTTGAATACATCAGAGTGTTAAAGCCAAATCAAAAGTTCTTAAGCCCTAACAATGATGGCGTGTGTTATGTTGGCAGAGAGTTTGTGGATATTAAAAGTCTCTCACAAACCTGGACCCAATTGTTTCAGCAGTTCAGGCAATATAGGCTTTCTCATCTAGGTTACGAGTCTGACAAAGGTCTTATATCCTCTCTAAATTTATTGCTTGACTATATCTGCTTATATTTGCCGTGGTGGAAGGAATTGTATCCTGATAGCGATGTAGGAATACCAACCTGTCCAAAGGAGTTTAAGAGGGCATTTTATGTTCATAGATCAGGGGAGTACTCAATAGATAAGATGCCGTTAAATCTTGTTGATATTATCCAAATCAAAAGGACAACTCCAGATACAGTTTACTCGGCATTAAACCAAATACTTTTGTTCTTTTCCTATTTAGAGAGTTACCAATCTGAAGATGAGGAAAAGGTAGGTGTTGGTTTTAGGAATCCAATAAGTAAATTTGACCTTCCAAAATTAAAGAAAAGGTCAAAAACATCTAAGCTTAACTTCCCTCAAAGAACTGCAGGTTACCTACAGTATTTTGCCTATTCGGTAGAAGCGTTTGGTGAGTTTCTTTATGAAATGGCCATAAACCCTAACAACTATCAAGTAAAACCAAAGCTTAACAAGGTAAAGCTTGCATCTGCAATTTTTCTAGATGCACAAGATTTTGGTTATATTCCGATATTTTTTTTCAGAGGAAAAGCAATTCCAATATTCATGGTTCCAAATGTTTTTAATTGGAAATCGTCTGTTATTTCAACTAATGTTGGCTTGCAATCTGATAAATTTATTCCTTACTTAAGCACTATTCGGGCATTTATACTCGGAATTGAAAACGGACTTAGGTTTGCAAGCATTAGGTGGTTAGATAAAAATACATGGGACGAGTTAAATGTAGGAGAGCCTAGAGAGGCTGATTTCTCTTATTACCCTAAGTCCAAATATTCCTTCAAGTTAAGTGTCAATACAGACAAGGTGAAAGAAGAAAAGTGGCAGACACCTATGGTTTACAGGGTTCGCTCCATGTTGCACAGAGAAGAGATATTTTGGAGCAATATCATTATCCCAGATGATGAGACTGGGGAAGTTCCATACCAATCCCGGGAAGTTAGTCGGTTTCCGAATGTAATGCCGCTATTTAAATCATCTCGCTCCAAGATGCCAATTTCCGAAAATATCGTTCAAGAATACTGGGTGGTATTTATGACGGGGTTTCAGAGTTTATTTAACCGAATAACATCAGGTGAGGCCATTAAATTCGTCTATCTCACCCCCATAGGTGGTGACAAATCTAGGACTGCAATCAACAAGGATTCTGGGTGTTTGTTTACACCATTAACTCTATTGGCAGTTACAACACCTCATGGGTGCAGGTCGACATTTTGTACTGACAAGGGGCAGTTTTTAGAGGTTGATGATGTTGCTAACATGGTAGGCCATCAAAGTAACATCACAACACACTATTACCAGTCGCTAAGGTCAGAGGATGCATTGCGCAAGTTCGAAGACTTAGATAAGTTCTTGATGAATATTGACTCAAGTTTTTATGATGAAAATAAGTCTAACTTCTTAAGGTCTGATGGCGCAGAAGGCCATATTGCAAAAAAATTATTAAAAGACCGCGAAGGTGCTATAGCTAATCTTGGGTTTATTCAATCCACCCCGCTATGGTCTATGGCCGATACGGAAGAGCAGGCTCAGTCAACTGATGGCCTCTCGATGCTTAAAGAAAGCCCTATGAGCAACTTTAGCTATGAATTAACCCATATCTGCCCAGTAGGTAGCGTTTGTCCGGAAGAAGTTATTAAAAAACTTAATGGAAAACGAAAATGTGGCACATGTGATTTGGCAATGAAGTGCATTGATCATTTGCCTGCAATTTCTGCAAAGAAAAATGAGTTAATTGAAAAAATTCAATACCTATCAAAACGCATCGAGGTTTTAACAAAGAAAGGCGAGCATCAGGCTGCCGAATCCTTATGGGATGAGCAAAGAGATGAGGCTACCCAGTACATAGGCTGGAGGTTTTCTGAAGAGCAACTCTTGTTAGAGCGAAAAGCCATGGTTGAAGCAATGAAAGATAAAGATGTCAATCAGAAATACATTGCAAATGAGCCGGAGTTAATTAAAAAACATATTTCAGTAGTTGCCAGGGATGAAACTATTGCCGAGTTTTATTTGCACAGACTGGCCGAATCTAATGCCTACCCAGCGCTAGCCTCACAAAGGGTTGAGGCCTTTAGTTCAAAAATTATTAGAGTCTTGCAATCGTCATCGAACCTTTCTTCCGAAATTAACGCAGATACAGAAGATCCGATAACGCTTGCAGCTAGAGGCTTAAAAATAATGATGGACGCTAAAAATTTAACGGTTGAGCAGGTATCTCATTTGCTTGTGAACGAAAACCATAAGATGATTGAAAACAGCTAAGATTAACTATGACTAAATTCAAGAGTAATTTAACGAGTTTTAATCAAGATAGGGAGCAAAAAAACCTTCTCTTAATAAACTCCGAGTTAGCAACTTGCAAGAGGCAAAAAATATCTTTCCAAAAGATAGGCTCACTTGCAATGTATTTACAGTCAAAGACTGGAATTTCTAGAACAACATTTACAGGAAACCCTAAATATAAAGTCTTATTGCTTAAGTTCCTAACTGAGCAAGGTGTCAAATCATTTGATAGCTATAGCGATGATGATACGCCTGAGATGCTAAAAATAAAGCTAATTGGGCTAATGATTGAAAACAAAAACATCAAGAACAAGTGCTTGCGATTAGAAACCTATATCAAGGATGCCTTGCTGAAGAGTGATGGGAGTAGGGTCGTCGTTTCAGAAGGCTCTGCCGAAAGAAGCGAGAATAACGATATTGCTGATACATCTATGGCAATAATGTCGATATTGGACAGACTTAAGGATTTTCTAACCATTGACCTTGAAAAAGGACAGATTGAAGACCTATCTGCAAAGCCAAGGGATAGAGTTGTTGTTGGCGGGCAACGATTAAAACCATTCATTAAGTGGCTTAAAGAGAATGAAGAATTTCTTGTTAAGAACTCTTCCAGCCGGAAATAGCCTTAAATATAGGGCTCACCTAATTAACAGCCTTTTCTATGCATTATTTGGTTTTAATAAGTTTTAGTGAGTATTCTCATCTAGTTGACCGCTGATTATTATTTAAGTTAACCAGTCAATTCTCATTCAAGCTGACCATTCATTCACTTTGAAGTAAACTGTTCGTCAAGGTCAAAAATTAGACTTCCTGATAGCTGTCAGTCAGGATCGGCTAACGGCCCTTTTCGGTCATCCACAAATTAAGAATGTACGACAGGTAAATCCACAAAGCGGCCTGTCAGCTACAATATCTCACAGACAAATGTCGACCCAACTGAGACATTTGCCTAAGTTCACTGTAAAGCGGAAAATCTCCAAAACGGTCACTCAACTTCGGAAGTTTACCTACAAAAGTCAGTCTAAAACAATCGTTTGAAATACCCTAAATTCACTTGAATATGCTTAATCAAAATTGTATATTTAAGCGTTGAAAGTCAAGATTACTTATTCCTTCCACTAAGCTGAGTAAGTAACTTTAAAGAATGATTGATTGTTTTTAATTGGCGAATTGAACAATCATGATCGCCTCAAACGTAATGCATTGGTAATTACAGACACTGAGCTTAAACTCATGGCGACTGCAGCAATCATTGGCGATAGTAACCATCCAGTAAATGGATAAAGCAGGCCAGCAGCCAATGGCACTCCGAGCGAATTGTAAACGAAAGCAAAGCCGAGATTTTGCTTCATATTTGCGACAGTCTGCTCAGAAATGGCTCTGGCTTGGGCGATGCCTCGCAGGTCGCCCTTAACCAAAGTCACTTGCGCGCTATTCATTGCTACATCTGTGCCAGTACCCATTGCAACACCCACGTCAGCTTTTGCCAACGCTGGTGCATCATTGATACCATCACCTGCCATTGCAACGATGCGGCCTTCACGTTGCAATTTGTCAACCAGTGCAAGCTTGTCGGCCGGCTTAACCTCACCATATACTTCTTCTATACCCAACTTCGCAGCAACTGCTTTCGCCGTAGTAAGGCCATCACCTGTAGCCATGATCACACGCATACCGGATGATCTCAGAGTAGCTAATGCATCCATTGTGCTGGCTTTAATAGGGTCGGACACAGCCATTAAACCAGCTAACTGGCCGTCAATTGCAAGCAACATTACACTTGCACCTTCAGAACGCATTGCTTCTGACTCTACTTTAAGAGGTTCGATATTTACATTTAACTGAGTCATTAGTGCGGTATTACCTAATGCCAATAGTTTGCTGCCAACAGTACCTCGAACACCTATCCCTGTAATGGATTCAAAACCATCTACCTTATCAAGAGCAAGCCCACGATCGCGGGCGGCTTGTACGATAGCGTCCGCCAAAGGATGTTCGCTGCCCTGATCTAGGCTCGCTGCTAGTCGGAGTATTTCATCCTCAGTATAGCCAGTGCAAGCCACGGCGCGATCGAATCGAGGCTTGCCTTCCGTCAACGTGCCAGTCTTGTCCACCATTAGCGTATCGACCTTTCGAAAGTTCTCTATGGCTGCTGCATCGCGGAAGAGTACACCCTGAGTTGCTGCTTTACCTGTGGCAACCATGATTGACATTGGGGTAGCCAAACCAAGCGCACAGGGGCAGGCAATGATAAGTACGGCTACTGCATTAATTAGACCATAAATCCAGCTAGGTTCAGGCCCGAATAAACCCCAAACAGCAAAAGTCAGCAGTGCTATGCCTACAACAGTAACAACGAAGTAGCCAGCCACTTGGTCAGCCATGCGCTGCATAGGCGCCCTAGAGCGTTGTGCCTGTAATACCATTTGGACGATACTGGCCAGCACCGTCTGTGAACCGACCTTTTCAGTGCGCATCACTAGTGAACCAGTGGTATTAAGTGTCGCGCCAATCAACTTATAGCCTATACGTTTAGTCACAGGTACTGGCTCCCCAGTAAGCATAGACTCGTCAACTGAACTTCCTCCTTCAGCCACGATACCATCGACAGGAACTTTTTCACCAGGTCGCACACGTAGCGTATCACCGACATGGACGTTGGTCAGAGGGATATCCTCTTCGGAACCATCGGCATTGATACGTCGAGCTGTCTTAGGTGCCAGACCTAGTAAGGATTTGATTGCAGCCGAGGTTTGCGAACGCGCTTTTAATTCAAGAACTTGACCTAGCAAAGTTAGCGAAATAATCACTGCTGCGGCCTCAAAGTACACTGCCACACGCCCCATGTCCATAAACGATAACGGAAATACGCCTGGAACTATCGTGGCAATGACGCTGTAGACAAAGGCTGCAGATGTGCCTAGGCTAATCAGTGTCCACATATTCGGGCTGCGATTGATTACCGACTGCACCCCTCGCTGGAAGAACGGCCAGCCAGCCCATAGAACAATTGGCAAGGTAAGAACGAGTTCGATCCAGCTTTGCGTCGCCATCTCAAACCACTGCAGGCGATGACCTACCATCGCAAGAATAGTGACGATGATGGTCAATGGTAGCGTCCAGATAAACCGTCTTTTAAAATCTCGAAGTTCCGGGCTCTCCCCCTCCTCAAGGGCTGGCATCTCGGGCTCAAGCGTCATACCGCATTTCGGACAAGAACCTGGTTGATTCTGTCGAACTTCTGGATGCATTGGACAAGTATAGATTATGCTAGAGCTACTGATTGACGCTGATGGTACTGGTGATGTTATAGCTGGACCTGCAGAAATAAGTTTATATTTGGCTGGATTAGCCTCGAACTTTGCCTTGCAACCAGCACTGCAAAAGTAAACTGGCTTGCCTTCATGCTGTAACACATCCGGTGACTGCTCTGCCACATTCATTCCGCAAACAGGGTCTTTTAACATTTAAACATCCTTCTAGACTACATCCGATAGTGGGTTCGAGAGGTAACACGAATATCATTCACGCAGCGCTTCATTTTTTTGACTGCATGATGATTAAGACTACAAGCAAAACAACTATTAATCCGCCAATCGCAGTCCAAGCCTCACCGTCCATTGAGTTACCCATCCATCCGTTTGTATAATGCATCATATAACCTCCTTTTGTTGAATTGCACTCAGTCACTATCAAGCAATCTAGAATATTTCCTACAGCACGGTGTTATTGTATTTTTCGTTCTGTTGTTTATTGGTGAGTATTAGCCGCATCCACATCCAGATCCGCATCCTTTGCCTTCTGGTTTCTGGGAAGTATTAGCATTATCTACGCCATAACCTGCAGCTATCACAGCTGATTTCAATTGATCGGAGGTAGTTAATCGTTCGTCAAATTGCACCGTGGCTTCGCCAGATGAAAGCAATACCTCTACATCATTCACGCCATTAATGGCCTTCAACGCCTGCGTTACACTGTTAGTGCAACCCCCACAGGTCATCCCTGTTATTTTTAAAAGTTCAGTTTGCATGATGAAACTCCATTTCTGTCTGATTAAGCATTTTGTTGTCCTAAAGTTACCCACCATTAGACCACTTAAGTATTACCATCTTGGAACTAGCGGTCTGTTCGCTTGAACACATTGTGTTTAAAGATGTTTGCGCAAACAGCTTGATTATTTAGCCAATACACTCAATTTACATTTTCATTATTCGACCTCTTAAATAAGATCAATTAAACCGAGGGAGGAATGCCGGTGTTCGCTCAGCATATTTTGAATACTCATCCCCAAATTCAGCATAAGCCTCTTTCTCTTCAGTTCGAGCCAGCCGAACATACATGTATACCAAAATCGGAAACATCACCACGGTCAATATGGTCGGCCATTGCATCAGGAACCCGAACATGCTCAACACGAACCCTGCATACTGCGGATGGAGCATTCATCTTGAGTTCCCCTCGGACTTTTCATTATTTTGAGTATCATGAATATGATTACCGTGACCATGGTGCATGAATATATGCACCAAAGGACAGGCCAACAAGATCAGAAAAGGCAGGATTCCCAGCACGTGAGCGCGGTGCTCGGTAAATAACAGTAGCCCGGCAAATGCAAGGAAGCCACAAAACACCCATTTACCTTTGGAAAGATGTTTTGTTTCGTGCTCATCAGTCATAATGCTCTCCTATGTTGAAGCTAAAATTAATGTGTTCCTTCTGAAAACTTAACCGTCAGATTAATGCCGTCAGTCTTGCAATCGCCTGACTCGGGTCGAGCTCGATAATAAAAATCACATTCAAGTTTCGAGCCATCTTGAGCGGTTAAATTTGCCTGGCCATGTGAAAGCTGATGCTCTGAATCGCCACGCATATATTCATTGTATGAACGGCTGCTGATATGCCTATGCATTTTTGCCATATCAGGTTCATAAACCTTGGTAGCGCTCCAAGTACCTGAAAAATTCTTGCCATTTACTGTAGCGGCAATGGGTGAAGGAAAGTTAGCATCAGTTTCTATAGATCCTTTACCGACAATAGCCATATTTGCATCATGCAACGTGAATTCTTCATGGCATGCAGCGAGCGTTAGCATCAAGCCAACCGCAAGAATGATTTTGGTGCTTCTAGCGATTTTGTTATGAATTTTCATTTAAATCTCTCCTCTATTTATTATCATGATCAACCACAGCATCATGTGGCTTTGCAACAAGCTCCATCGATCCATCCATATGAATGACAGGTTCATAATAGGGAGACTCCTCAGGCTTTACCAAGGTAGCACCATGGTTACAATCCATTATCCAGCGAGGTTGTAAAACCTTACGGCAAAACGCATAGCTACATGCATCGGGCTTGCCAGTAACGGCCATACTTAGCAATTGGCAACTACATTGATTTCCGTGATTACAATGCAAAACGCTCTCCAGTCTAATTAAATGCTTCGTTGCACTGTTCTAAAATATTGATAAACAGATATTTTCAAGATTCGCTGTAAATAGCTGAGTTCTGCCTGACAAAACTCACCATATACCGATAATGCAATCTTCTCGAAATTAGCAAGAATATCTGGATCAAAATGTTGACCGGAACCTTCGCGTAAAATCCCCATAGCCTCGGCTAATGACAATGGCTCCTTATATGGACGTTTTGATGTTAATGCATCAAAAACATCTACCACCGCAAATAAACGCGGATTAAGTGGAATTGCTTTTCCGCTAAGTCCATGGGGGTAGCCTGTTCCATCAAACTTTTCGTGGTGGTATAAAACTACGTCATGCGCACATTGCAGCCAACTGGAGTACTGGATGATTTGACTGCCATGAATAACATGAGTTTTCATGATTTCGAACTCTTCCGTGGTTAATCGCCCAGGTTTCAACAAGATATGATCAGGGATACCTATTTTTCCAACATCATGTAAAAAAGCACCAACAATTAAAGCTTCAATGTCTGCTCTACGCATCCCCATAGCCTCAGCCAACCTAATAGCATAAAGGGTTACTCGATAGTTATGAGCATCGGTATCAGAGTCTCGCTTAGCAATGGCACTGCCCAATGATTGCAACAATTCCAGGTTAGATTGCAGTAGCTCATCAGATAGATTAGTAGCCTCGCGATTAAGTGAAAGTATGACCGGATAAAGTACGAAACTCGCCAGGCCGATCACAACAACAACGGTCAGTAAAGAAACAAGAAGGCGCTGCTGAAATGTACTTACCGTTACAGTGTCAACGGCATATACCCCTTCAAAGTAACCATAAGTGTTTTTGTTTGACGATAAAAGCGGAATCAAAACCTGAACGTAGAGATTATCGTTATCCCAGATCTTGTTGTAATGAATAACATATGCATCAGAAAATACATGCTGATGTTTTCCTATTTGCATAAGCAAACCACTGGCGCCAGTTTTCCATGATTCAAGTTTTAATTGTTTATCACTTCCAAATAAACGGATGCCGACAAATCTAGATTCATTCAGGAATGTCTCAACTACTGGCCGATGCTGGTTTAAGTCACCTTGAAAGGCAGTCTCATTTTCAGGCTTGTTGAAATGTTTTGCAGCTACGGATGCCATGTTGAAAACAAAAGTATCAATCTGTCGATACTCTAAATAATAGGATGTTGCTCCTAAGATCGTTGATAGTGTCAACCAGACCAAGAGTAGTCTAGTAGCGATCAACCTATTTAATGAATAGGTCGTTAGCTTCAAAACATCTTACCTAAATAATAAATCACATCTTTAATTTCAGTGCGTATGGTCATCGTGGGAATGCTCATGGGCTATATTTCCGGGAGACATGGTGTCCGCATGATCCCCGCCATCCAAGGTAGAAGCATGCTCATGTTCGTGCGTCAAGTCAGACTCCACCGCAGGCAAAGCCATTACTCCCAGCCCGTGCCGATAAACCAGTTCCCCGCCATGCCAGGCAGTGGTAGCGACCATGCCCCATGCGCCAATCACGGCGCCAGCGAACCACCAGACAGGCATCGCATGCAACTTACTGCGCCAGGCATCCCAGCCTGCCAAAACCACAAGTACCGCCAACGTAGACAGCGCCCAAGTGCGGTGTAGCAGCATGGCGAGGTGACTGACCTCATCGTGATTCACGCTATTGAATGCCTGCCAACCGAAAAAAGCGGTAGGCAGCGCCGC
>DAIDAH010000049.1 GCA_027310735.1 Methylotenera sp.
CTCTTCAGTTTAATGTATGACTATTACTTTTTCCTCTTGCGAGGTGGTATTTCGCTTTTGCTTTATTCACCCTATTCTCTGACGATAATCAAAGAACGTTATAGATGAAAGACTCAAATTCATTTTCAAGGAATGTATTTCTACAGTCTTGTCATAAATTTAAGTGTAAGCACTTGTTTTTCTGAGGCTACACTTAAACCAAACAACCCAGTTAAATCCATGCAAGCATGAATAAGTGAATTGCGTCTAAGTGAGCTTGTCCAGTTCCACAAGCACCCACACTTATCAGTTGTTAAATTGTTAAAGATCAGTTTTTAAAATCAAAGTGCATCACTTCGTTTTATTTTTTCGCTGCTACTTAGTAACAGCGAGGTGCGCATTATACAGAGCTTTTTGCTCCCGTCAATCATAAATTTGAAACATTTCGCATTTATCATTTAACGTACTTACTACACCGCTTTTACTGGTTGCGGGAACAGGATTTGAACCTGTGACCTTCGGGTTATGAGCCCGACGAGCTGCCAGACTGCTCCATCCCGCGTCCGATTCGACCTATGTTGCGTCGAGAGGTGAGACTATAGCAAACCTCAGCAACTAGAGCAAGAACTTTCTTGAAATTCATTTAGCAACACACACTAAATCAGAGTTAATCTAGCTCATGTGCATTAGACTACGCACGTATTTTAAATCAGCCTCTGTATCAACACCTGTGGCAGGCGCATTCTCAGAGATGCTTACTGCAATCTTATATCCGTGATGCAATACGCGTAACTGCTCTAGGCATTCAATTCGTTCAATCGCAGCTTGAGGAATGCTGGCATACTCACGTAAAAATCCTGCACGATAAGCATATATTCCTATATGACGATAGGCAGGCATACCTACTGGTAACGCTTGATCCTCTGCAAAGGTATCCCTAGGATACGGAATAGGAGCACGACTAAAATAAAGTGCATTTCCATGCTCATCTAAAACAACTTTTACAATATTAGGATTAACGAAATCTACCTTTTTATGAATCGCATGACAGGCCGTAGACATAACTGCACTAATACTATTGTTCAAAGCAACCGCAACTTCCACGATTAGTGTAGCCTCAATTAGCGGCTCGTCGCCTTGCACATTCACGACAATGGCGTCGCCTGACCAACCCTGCTGCAATGCGACCTCAGCAATACGATCCGTACCACTAACATGATCCTCTCGTGTTAATACCGCTTGATACCCATATGCATGAACCGCATCTAGTATTCGCACATCATCGGTAGCGACAACCACCTGTTTTGCACCACTTTGCATTGCCCGCTCAACGACCCAAACCACCATAGGCTTTCCAGCTATATCCAGCAGCGGCTTGCCAGGCAATCTAGTACTGGCATAACGCGCAGGGATAACCACATAAAATTCTGGAGAACTCATTATTTGAACCGCATCCTGACTCCCTTGTACATCCAACACTAAATTATGCAAACTCTTCATTTTCAGCTAATTTACGTGCTTCATCTTCTAACATCACGGGAATCCCGTCCCGAATAGGATAGGCTAAGCGCGCCGATTTAGAAATCAACTCATTTGTGGCTTTATTGTAAACCAGCGGACCTTTGGTCACGGGACAAACTAAAATTTGCAACAACTTAGCATCCATTATTTATCACTCCTATTCTCTACGACTCAATTTATTTAATACGATTGCAATTAGGTCATCTTTTATTAACGCATTGACGGGTAATACCCAAAAGTTTGACTGCGCAAAAGCCTGACACTTAACTGCATCCTTCTCCGTCATCACAACATCAACATTAACTGACATAAAGTCATACGCTGAAAATGCGTAATGATCAGGGTAAGCCTTACTAGAAAAACTAATTCCCATACGATTTAACTGCTGAAAAAATCGCTCAGGATTACCTATTCCAGCCACTGCTAGCACTTGCTGCCCAGCAAAAGCACTGGCCACAGATTTTTTGCTGCCATCAAGCAGATTAAAGAAATCACCAGACTGAAGTTGCATCTCAACCGGCGCCACCCCATTGACCCTCGCGAACTTCTGCAGATCTGCGACCTTGCCATTAGACACTACAACATCAACCAACTTTAATCTAGAGACTGATTCGCGTAACGGTCCTGCCGGCAGTAACGCTTGATTGCCAAAACCTTTTACGCTATCAAATACAACAATTTCAACATCTCGCTGCAAACGATAATGCTGCAAGCCATCATCACTGATAATCACATTACACTCTGGATGTACTTCCAATAAGGCTTGTCCAGCAGCCACACGATCAGCACTTACGAAAACAGGACAATTGGTACGCTTTGCAATTAACACAGGCTCATCGCCTAACATTTCTGGATTGCTATCGGCAAAAACAGCTTGCGCAACCTTAATCTGCCCACCGTAACCACGACTAATAATTCCCGGCTGATATCCAGCTTGCTGCAATTGCTCGGCAAGCCAGATAACCAAAGGGGTTTTACCTGTACCACCCACATTGATATTGCCAACAACAATAACTGGTACGGATAAACGATAACTTTTAAGCCAGCCACTTATATAGAGCCGAACTCTAATGCGCGTAATAACAAAAAACAACCATGAAAGAGGAGTAAGCAAAAGATGCCACAACGTGTAAGTTGCCCACTGTTTTTGTAACCAGTCAACCATCTTCACAAAACCACCTGATGATTAACTAAATTGCTTCTGATACAGCTTGGCATAATATTCACCCTGCTTAATCAATGCATCATGCGTGCCACTTTCAACAATCTTGCCATGCTCCATCACCATAATGCGGTCAGCATTTTCAATAGTGCTAAGACGGTGGGCGATTACAATACTGGTTCTACCTTGCATTAACGTATCTAATGCTGCTTGTACATGCTGTTCTGACTCAGTATCCAAAGCAGAGGTTGCTTCATCGAGCAACAATATCGGCGCATCCTTTAATATCGCCCGCGCAATAGCAATACGCTGGCGTTGACCGCCAGACAAACGTACGCCACGATCACCAATTTCATTTTGCAAACCATGTGGTAGCTGTTGAATAAAATCCCAAGCATGCGCTGCTTTTGCAGCAGCAATCACATCCTCTTCGCTCGCATTGCGCAACACACCGTAAGCAATATTATTAAATACCGTGTCGTTAAACAAAATCACATCCTGACTGACCAGTGAGAATTGCTGCCGCAAATTCGCCAAAGGCATCGAGCGCATATCTACACCATCTAACAGCACTTGCCCTTCTCGTAACTCATAAAATCTGGGCAGCAAATTTACCAATGTGGTTTTACCTCCGCCTGACCGGCCAACTAAGGCCAGTTTCTCGCCCGGCTGGATATTAAAGCTAATATCACTCAGTGCAGGACGCTTGGCATTATTATAAGTAAGACTGACATGCTTAAATTCAATTTCACCCTTACTGCGTGGTAAAACTTGATTGCCGTCATCTATTTCCGGCTTAATATCAATCACACCAAACACGCTTTGTGAGGCGGCAAGCGCAACCTGCACCTCTTCATTCATTGCGGTTAAATGCTTAATTGGCGCAATTAGCATCAACAAGGCTGCAACGAAAGCAGCAAACTCACCCGCACTAAAATTTCCTACAGCATAGTACACAACCAAGCCCAGCGACACTGCAGCCAACAACTCGATTACCATGCTATTTAAACCAGACATGCGCGCCAAACGAATTTGCATACGCCTATTTTCAGCAGCTACTTTTGCAAAACGCTCATTTTCGTAAGAACGCGCACCAAAAATTTTCACAATTCTCTGTCCAGAAATGGCCTCTTCCACCACTTTAGTCATCTCGCCCACTGTCTCTTGAACGGCTTTGCCGGCGCTACGCAGATTAGGCGTCATTTTTCTTAAATAAATCGCCATCACAGGTGCAACCAATGTAAATATAAGCGTAAGACGCCAGTCCAAATACAACATGTAAGCAATGATACCAATTGCGGTTAACGAATCATTCACCAAGGCAATTGCAGATCGAGTAGCCGCACCAGCCATTTGCTCAACATCGTAGGTCAATTTAGAAACGACAATTCCTGCTGACTGCTCGTCAAAATAGCTAATCGGCAATAACATCAACTGACGAAACACGCCTAGGCGTAAATCCTCTACTACTCGACGTGCCACCCAGCGCATTGCAAAACCGGAAACAAATCCAGACAGGGCGCGCACAGCCATTAAGCCAAACAACATCAAGGGAAGATATGTCACTTTATCGGGCGATTGTTTTACAAAGCCTTCATCAGTGACTTGCTTGATGGTGGCAAGGAAAGCGGTATTGGTTGCAGATAAAACGATTAACCCCAAAATACCCAGAATAAAAACAACCTTATACTTCCATGCATAACCGAACAGGCGCATGTACAAAGCTTTAGAGTTGAGTTTATTCGTGGCGTTTAGCTTCGCCTTAGCTTCTTTGACTGTAGATTTCGACATAGTTAACGCCGATGCAAGAATCGACAGGGGGAAAGTTGATTAGAATTAAAAGTCAAGAACCTGCTTTGGTCTGAGTAGCAAACGTAATATGCGTATAACCCGCAATACGAGATGCTTCCATCACATTCACTACAGATTGATGCGTACTGTTACCATCAGCACTGATAATAACCGTGGGCTCTTTACCACCTTTAGCTGCAGCCTGCAATGCAATGCTGATTGCGGTCACACTGGTATCAATAAGGCCTTTACCATTAATAACATACTTGCCACTAGCGTCAATACCAACTTCTATGGTTAAAGGCTTTTCTTGTGGTGCATTGGCTTCAGCTGTGGGTAGATTAATTTGCAACTCGCTAGTACGAGAGAAAGTCGTGCTGACCACCAAGAAAATAATAATCACCAGCAACACGTCAATGAGTGGCACAAGATTCATCTCGAGATCTTCATGGCGCCTTCCACGTTGAAAATTCATATAACTTTCCTAGACCTTAATCAGATAATTTCAAAAGTAGATTGCAAACGAATTATTCACGATCACCGTGAATAATCTCAACAAGCCTAATCGCCTGCTGCTCCATTTCTACTAACAAACCATCAACTTTGGTACGAAAGTATCGATAAGCAATCATCGCTGGCACCGCCACAACAATACCTGCTGCAGTATTGTATAAAGCAACTGAAATGCCTCGCGCAAACTGAGCCACATCGTGGCCTGTAGCCGTAAATGCACCAAACAACTCTACCATACCAATTACCGTACCTAATAAACCTAGCAACGGAGCAACGGTAGCAATAGTACCTAATGTGGAAAGATATTTATCTAGTTCGTGCGCCACTGCACGACCTGTTTCTTCAATCGCTTCTTTGGTGATTTCACGTGAACTTTTAGCACTAGATAGCGCACTGGCAAAAACTTGTCCGAGTAAGGAGTGCTGCTCCAATCGACCAATGGTTTCTTTGGTAATACCACCTTTAGTCAGCCAAGCTTGTACTTCTGGCAATAAATTCTTTGGTGCAACAGCACTTTCACGCAATGCAAAAGAACGTTCGCCAATAATCGCCACAGCCACAACAGACGCTATGATAAGCGGCCAAATTGGCCATCCTGCCGCTAAAATAATTTGCCACACGGTGCAACTCCCTAAAATTCAAAAAACATGAAATTGAGTCATAAATAGACTGCATTTATATCAGCGACACTTTAGCGTGTCGTCCGAGTTTGAGCAAGCGTCTATTGCGAAATGGAATCGTGCCAGTAGCGTTTATGCTGACTACGCCAACTTGTCACATTGATTTCATGTTGACGCAGAGGGTCATCAACAAAGTGTAAAGTTAGTGCCCCATGATAATCAGAGCGATACATGATGCTATTCATGTCTTGGTAACGCGCGACTACTTCAGGAGCCGGGTGCTTGAATCTATTCAAATACCCGGTAGTAAACACATTAACACTTGGATTTACCGCTGAAATAAAACCTATAGATGAGGATGTTTTACTGCCGTGATGTGGAGCCACAATAACATTGCTCATTAACTTATCAGCACTAATGTTCAAAAGTGTCATTTCAGCACTTTTTTCAATATCCCCTGTTAATAACAAACTGCCTGATTGACTCGTAACCTTAACCACACAACTGCGATTATTATCTTTAATTGTTGCATCATCATAACTTTCCAGTTCTGGATACAGCACTTCAAAACTTACGCCATCCCAAGACCACCGCTGACCAGCATAACACCGCATGCTTTGGGCGGTTTTCAACACAGTACTACTTTCTGGTAAAGAACTAGCAAACCACCCTACTGACATTTGTGCAAACACAGAATTCATACCACCACTATGATCATTATCATTGTGACTCACAATAAATCCATCCAACTTTTTGACGCCCTCTCCACGTAAAAATGGCACCACAATATGGCTACCCGCATCACTTTGCGCGTTATATATTGGGCCAGCGTCATATAACAAAGTATGCTTTTCCGTCTGCACTACTACGCTTAAGCCCTGCCCAACATCTAGCACCGTGACTTTCATATCACCAACTAGCGGGCGAACTGGCGTTATAAATATCATAGGCAAAAATCCTACCCAACCCAGCCAACGCAGTGGAAACCCGAGTGGCAATAACAGCCACAGCACACCAACTATGGCAGGCAGCAATGTCCATACGGCTGGATCATGTTGCTGCCACGTGGACATAGGTAGTTGATTAAGCCACTTCAAAGCCGCCATACAAATCTGCAATACCTGATATGACAGGTGAAGCGGCGCATCAAATGGCAAAAAACTGCCTAACAACGCCAAAGGTGTCACCAAAAAACTTATCATAGGAATGGCAAAGGCGTTGGCAACAGGTGAAACTATTGATGTTTGGTTAAACATCACCAATAACAATGGCAACATACCTATGGTGACCGCCCATTGCGTTTGCACTGCGGCTGTGAACCAGTGCGGCTGACCAATACGTGCACCTAACGCATAAGCCAATATTGCCACAGCTCCGAATGAGAGCCAGAAACCCGGTGCAGAAACAGCCCATGGATCAAGCAACACGACAATACAAAGCGCCATGGCTAACACTTGAGAAATCACCAATTGCCGTCCAGACCACAAAGCCACGGCAAACACTAACAGCATATAAAATGTCCGTTGCGATGGCACGGAGAATCCAGCAATCAAGGCATAGCATACTGCTGTAATGACACCAACAACCGTTGCAGCTTTACGCGTTGGCAAACGCAAGGCCAGCATCGGAATACGCCGCCAAAAGAATGCGACCAATCCAAAAGCCAAACCTGCCAACATGGTGATATGCAACCCTGAAATCGACATCAGATGACTAGTCCCTGTACGCAAAAATACCTGCCAGTCAGCTTGATTAATTTGACTATCATCACCTATTACCAGTGCTTGAATAACACCTGCCAACGGCTTACCGACCAGCACACTAGCAATGCGCTGCCTGACCTTTTCCCGAAGGCGTTCTACAACATACTTAGGTTGCCAGACAAAATCGCTCAGCCGTACATTAGCTCCTGCGCTTTTATGACCACTATTAATACTGCCCATAGCACGGATATTTTCACTCAGCGCCCAAGCCTCAAAATCAAATCCGTGTGGGTTCTGTGTGCCATGCGGTCGCTTTAAGCGAACCAACAACTTCCATCGTTCACCTGCATGAAACCGGCTATATGGCGTCAAAACTGGCGCGAGAGTTTGGGCATGCCTAGCGCCAGCTAAATAGTTACCTCTATATTGGTTAAGACTGATGTGCTTAGGTACAACCACATCTGGTGTGAGTATTTCTTCAGTATCAAAGCGGAATCGTTCTCCACGCTCGGTAGCTTCGGGCACGCTTGCCACGACACCTACAACCTCAATCGTTTTCTGCTCCCATAGATGAGGTAGCTCGTCGCTCATGCGCCACATTGCAAAGCCGCTTGCCCAGCATATGCCAAATAAAAACGCAGCGATGCCCATCAACAGTGGACGCAAAAAGTATCGGAAGTTTACAAAAGCGATTGAGCATCGCAGATGATATAGCGAGAGAAAAATTGGCACCAACGCAAAGGTTGCAGTGCACAGCCAAGTTAGGCTTGGCAACTGTGCTAACTGCTGCACAGTCCAGGCACCCAATACAAACATCAGTGCCGCAAAAACCATAGGCTAAATTTAAGAACGAGCTAACACACGTAGCATTTAAAGAGACTGCAATTGACCATCAACTAATTTGTATTGGCGCTGCATTTTTTGTGCAAGTTCCAAATCATGCGTCACCACTACCAAACTCAATTGCTGCGTTTGATTCATTTCCAGCAGCAGATCAAACACTGCATGCGCTGTGTGGCGATCCAGATTACCTGTCGGCTCATCTGCCAATATACATTGTGGCCGCGTCACCAAGGCGCGAGCTACGGCAGCACGCTGACGCTCACCTCCAGAAAGCTCACCGGGCATATGCTCCAAACGATGTTTCAAACCCACTTTTGTCAGTGTTTCCGCAGCTAAGGTAAGTGCTTGCTCACGGCTCATACGCCGAATTAACAAAGGCATAGCGACATTCTCAAGTGCGGTAAATTCCGGCAGCAAATGATGGAATTGATACACGAAGCCGAGCGACTGATTGCGTAAGTCGCCTTTTTTTGACTCACTCATCGTCGCCAAATTTTGATCGAGAATCCTAACCTCACCGCTACTAGGTACATCCAAGCCGCCCAACAAGTGGAGTAAGGTGCTTTTACCCGACCCTGATGTGCCGACGATTGCAACCTGCTCTCCAGCACTCACACTTAAATCTATTCCGTTTAAGACTGCAACTTCCAAACCTTGATAAGTTTTATGTAGTGCATTGCATCCAACGATACTATTTGAGCCTATATTATTCATAACGCAATGCCTCGGCAGGGTTGATTTTACTGGCTCTCCAGCTAGGGTATAACGTGGCCAGCAAGCTCAGCACAAATGACATTATCACAATGGTAGTAACATCAGACCACTCTAAATCCGACGGCAGATCGCTGATATAGTAAACATCTTTGGCTAAAAACTGCACATGAAACAAATGCTCGATAAATGGAATAATCGTGCTTATATTCAGTGCGATCACAACGCCAAAAATAGCTCCAAACACAGTACCTATGATGCCAATCAAAGCACCTTGCACAATAAAAATCGTCATAATACTAGCAGGGCTGGCACCTAAAGTACGCATAATGGCAATGTCAGCGCGCTTATCAGTCACGGCCATCACTAGCGTAGAGACAATATTAAAAGCAGCTACAGCCACAATCAGCGTAAGAATGATAAACATAACTCGCTTTTCCATTTGTACTGCTTTGAAAAAGTTAGCATGCTGCTGCGTCCAATCGGTTACATAATACGCGCCACCATTCTGGTTAAGCTCCGAATTGAGGGATTCAGCAATGCTTGGCGCATTAAATAAATCATCCAACTTCAAGCGCACCCCAGACACATTATTCCCCATACGGTATAACTTGGCCGCATCATCCATATGGATCAAGGCTAATCCTGCATCATATTCATACATGCCGATTTGGAATAAACCAACCAAGGTGAATTGCTTCAGACGTGGGACCACGCCCGTAGGTGTAAACTGACCTTGGGGCGCCATCACCAACACCTTATCGCCGATCTGCGCACCTAAAGCCAAAGCCAAATCACTGCCTAGAATAATATCGAATTCACCCGGATGCAGATCACTCAAGCTACCAACTTTCATATGGCTGCCAAGTTCTGCCACTTGATTTTCTTCGGATGGCAGCACGCCGCGAATGATCGCGCCCTGCACGCCCTGCCCATAGCTCAGCATTCCTTGCGCTGTAATATAAGGTGCACTCGCCAATACATGCGGATGCCTACCTGAAACGGCGGCGACTACTTGCCAATTATCCAGCTGATTGTTGGCACCGGTAATTTCTAAATGAGAAGCCACACCCAAAATTCGCGTACGTAACTCTTTTTGGAAACCGTTCATGACAGACAACACAACAATCAAGGCTGCGACGCCAAGCGCAATCCCTATCATACTGGTGAGAGAAATAAATGAAATGAAATGATTTTTACGTTTCGCCCGCGTATAACGCATGCCAACGAACAATTCAAATACAGATAATTTTAAAAGACCGGATTTTATAATTGATAACATATCTTAAATTTTAACAGGCTTATCGTGCTGCTTAAAAACATATTGCACAACAACTCTGATAAAATTATACGTATGTTTACAGGAATAATTCAGGCCGTAGGCCAAATCGAACACATCTCCCCAGTTGGCGAGGATGTAAAACTTAGCATTAACTGTGCAGGACTAGACGTTGACGACGTCAATATTGGCGACAGTATTGCAGTTAATGGCGTCTGCTTGACCGTTGTTACATTCAACGACAACCATTTTAATGTGCATGTTTCTCACGAAACCTTGTCCGTGACGACTGGCTTAAACCAAGTGCATCCCGTCAATCTGGAAAAAGCATTGCGACTCAGCGACAGGCTAGGTGGACATTTGGTAAGCGGTCATGTAGATGGTGTAGGTGAAGTGGTGAGCTTTGAGCCTTTAGGCGACTGTTGGAAGCTGGATATTCGCGCGCCACATGCCATTTCAAAATACATTGTGGTCAAAGGCTCTATATGTGTGGATGGCGTGAGCTTAACTGTCAATACCGTTAACAAAGACACCTTGAGCATTAACTTGATCCCACACACACTAGAAAACACCACATTAAAACTATTAAGCGCAGGTAGCCGCGTGAATCTGGAAGTAGACCAAATTGCACGTTATGTAGAACGCATGACAGAATGGGCTGCTGAAGATAACGAACTGCGTGGATAAAATAAATTTTTCAGCAACGAAACCAACTAAGACCACCTAATGAACAACCGCATCAGCTCTGCCAAAGAAATTATAGACGACATTAAACTAGGCCGCATGGTGGTATTGGTGGATGACGAACATCGTGAAAATGAAGGTGATTTGGTGTTAGCCGCAGAGTTTGCAACGGCAGAGCACATCAATTTTATGGCAAAGTATGGGCGTGGGCTTATTTGCTTAACGCTGACTGAAGCACGCTGCCACCAACTCAACCTCACAAAGATGGTACAAAAAAATGGTGCGCGCATGGGTACAAACTTCACCGTTTCTATTGAAGCTGCAGAAGGTGTAACCACTGGAATTTCCGCAGCTGACCGTGCCCGCACTGTACAAGCCGCCGTTGCAAAGAATGCCCAGCCGCATGACATTGTCAGCCCAGGACACATTTTTCCACTAGCAGCAATGGATGGCGGCGTACTGGTTCGTGCTGGTCACACTGAAGCAGGCTGTGACTTGTCTCAATTGGCAGGTCTAGAACCAGCCAGCGTCATCTGTGAAATCTTAAAAGATGACGGTAGCATGGCGCGCCTGCCGGACTTAATGACATTTGCCGCGGAGCATCAACTTAAAATCGGTACGATTGCAGACTTAATCCACTACCGTGCCGAAACAGAAAGCTTGATTGAGCGTGCTGCCGAACGCATGGTACAAACACCTTATGGTGAAATGAAGCTGATTGCATATCGCGACAAAATTGCCAAAGAAACACATCTGGTCTTAGTTAAAGGCACGCCAACACCTGAGCAGGAGGTATTAGTCCGAGTTCATGAGCCGCTGTCTATGTTTGATTTACTGGATAGTAGCAGTTGCTCGCATAGCTGGAACACGCTAGAAGCAATGAAAGTAATTGCCTCTGCCGAAGCAGGAGTAATGGTGCTGTTGCACCAACAAGAGGATGGTGAAACAATCATAGCGCGCATCCAAGGTGCTGACGAACCAGTTCGCATGAATCAGGAACTACGCACGTATGGCATAGGTTCACAAATCTTGCTGGATTGCGGCGTAGGTAAAATGAAATTACTGGCAACGCCTCGCAAGATGCCAAGCATGGCAGGCTTCGGTTTAGAGGTAACAGGCTACTTAGAGGCAAGTCCAAAGCTGTAAGCTTGGGCTTAATTAATAATCAACTGGATATTTTAAATAACACCATTGGAAAACATTAATCTCACAGGTCATTTTCTCATCGCAATGCCTGCGTTGACTGACCCTTATTTTTCGAAATCCGTCACTTTCATCTGCACACACAATGAGGACGGCGCAATGGGCGTAGTCATTAACCGCCCTACTGACGTTACTTTTGAAACATTGTTTGAAAAAATCAATGTTCCTCTACAAAACAGCTCCGTTGCAAATCAGCCAGTACTCTATGGCGGCCCGGTGCAACCTGAGCGTGGTTTTGTTTTACATACACCATCAGCCAAACAAGCAACACATGACTGGGACAGTTCAATCACGATTGCTAAGCATACCGCGCTCACCACGTCAAAAGACATTTTAGAAGCCGTCGCACAAGGCAATGGCCCAGAAAAGATGTTACTGACGCTTGGTTATGCTGGCTGGACGCCCGGCCAACTTGAACAGGAAATTGCACAAAATGCTTGGTTGTCAGTACAAGCTAAAGATGCCGCCGAACTCAATAAAATACTATATGACACCAATTATGACGAGAAACTCAACGCCACTCTGGCATTGCTAGGCGTGGATCCTGCCATGCTGTCAGATGTCGCAGGTCACGCTTGATGCAAGAGTCGAGTCAAGCCTCAGCGGGACATACACAACTGATCGACAATGAAAAAGTCTATGCAGCAGGCATTGTTTTAAAGGGTACCGTACTCGCTTTTGATTTTGGTGAACAACGGATTGGTGTTGCAGTAGGTGAGCATCTACTAGCCACAGCCAATCCACTAATGACGATTGATAATGAAAGTAACGAAGTCCGCTTTCAGCTTATTACTGCACTAGTGAAGGAGTGGCAACCTAAGCTGTTAATTGTAGGCTTGCCATTAAGCCTAGATGGCACAGAACACAGTGTGACCCAATTATGCAAAAAATTTGCCAGACGACTCAATGGTCGCTTCAACATCCCCGTCATGATGATTGACGAACGCTACAGCTCAATTGAAGCAAGTAACTTATTGAATCAGCGTGGCATTAAAGGTCGCGCACAGAAAGAAATGTTAGATCAAGTGGCAGCACAAACCATACTACAAAGTTATTTTGATAGCCTTTAGAGTACCACTGACAAGCACTATCAGAAAAAAACTCAATAAATGACGACTGGGCCAAGAAAGCATGACAACATCGGACATTAAATTACCCAACGCAGAAGACCTGTTAATTACACTATCGCAAAAACTTAGGCCTTTACTAAAAACCAATGTGGCGTTAGTTGGCATACAAAGTGGTGGCGTGTGGCTATTGCAGCGACTGCTAATATTACTGGAAAGTGATATTGCCAGTAACGGCATCGAGCATGGCACACTTGATGTTTCATTTTACCGAGATGATTACGCTCAACGTGGCTTAAAGGCTGAAAATCGCCCAAGTCAAATTCCCTTTGACGTTGAAAATAAACACATCTTACTAATTGATGATGTTTTCTATACAGGCCGAACTACACGAGCAGCTATGAATGAACTCTTTGACTACGGCCGACCTGCCAGCATCACGCTAGTAGCTCTTGTTGACCGTGGTGGGCGTGAACTGCCTATAGCACCACAGATTGTTGCGGCTGAAATTCCACTACATGTAGATCAAAACTTGCAGTTAAAACAACAAGCCGATGGAACGTTATCTTTAGAACTTCAACCTAACACAGCAAATACAACACACGTATGAATAATCCTCAATTAGACATCGATGGACACTTACGACACCTTCTCTCGATTGAAGGCTTGCCGAAAAAGATTCTCAATCAAATCCTGGATACCGCAGAATCATTTGTAGGCGTAG
Source organism: Methylotenera sp. (assembly GCA_027310735.1). Taxonomy (GTDB): domain Bacteria; phylum Pseudomonadota; class Gammaproteobacteria; order Burkholderiales; family Methylophilaceae; genus Methylotenera. Next base: position 13,801 of record DAIDAH010000049.1, read on the forward strand.
CCGAACGTGAAGTTAAGAAGGTACCGTTATTACGCGGGAAAACCGTATGTAACTTGTTTTTTGAAAACAGTACCCGCACCCGTACCACCTTTGAGATTGCAGCCAAACGGCTCTCTGCGGATGTTATTAGTTTAAACGTCAATACCTCATCACAATCTAAAGGTGAGACCATCTTAGATACCGTGGACAACTTGATCG
>DAIDAH010000004.1 GCA_027310735.1 Methylotenera sp.
GGCGTAGCCTGAATGACATTACCGATAGAGCGCACATACCTTACCACTTTGTTGATGGTTCCAGCACTGGTGCGACTAATGTAAATGCCAGCCGCATATTGCAGATCCAAACACGCGCCGGCTTAAAGAGCCCAATTGAGATTTCGTCCGAGATTCTTAAAGCACTGAAAGCGCGAGCAGAAAAATCGCTCGGCGGAGAGTTAGTAGGTGCAGTGATTACTGTACCTGCCTACTTTGACGATGCGCAACGCCAAGCCACTAAAGATGCCGCACGTCTAGCAGGCTTAAATGTTTTACGCTTGTTAAACGAGCCCACCGCCGCCGCAGTAGCATATGGTTTGGATAATGCCGCCGAAGGTACATTTGTGATTTACGACTTGGGTGGCGGTACATTTGACGTGTCCATCCTACATCTATCCAAAGGCGTGTTTGAAGTGCTTGCTACCAATGGTGACTCAGCCTTGGGTGGCGATGACTTTGATCACCGCATCTACTGCTGGGTATTAGACCGAGTACGTGAAAGTAACACTCACCTTGCTCCATTAAGTGAAGAAGATACACGCTTACTACTCACCAAAGCGCGTCAAGCCAAAGAATGGCTGACCGATAACTTTGAAGCACAAATCGTTTGCCGCCTGAGTAATGGCATTGTGGTAGACGTAACACTGACTGCCGCACAGTTCGTAGAAATCACGCAACACTTGGTGACAAAAACGCTATCACCAACACGCAAAGCCATGCGCGATGCCAATCTAGCAATTGAGAATATAGACGGCATAGTATTGGTCGGTGGTGCAACACGCATGCCGCATATTCGACAAGCGGTTGAAGATTATTTTCAACAAGAACCGCTTACGAATTTAGACCCAGATAAAGTGGTTGCCTTGGGTGCGGCGATTCAAGCCAATATATTAGTCGGCAACAAAAATGATGCAGATCTATTGCTACTGGATGTCACTCCACTCTCTTTAGGTTTAGAAACAATGGGGGGCTTGGTAGAGAAAGTCATTCAACGCAATAGCACTTTACCGATTGCCCGCGCACAAGAATTTACAACTTACAAAGATGGCCAAACCGCGATGAGTATTCACGTAGTACAAGGCGAGCGTGAACTGGTGAGTGACTGCCGCTCACTAGCGCGCTTTGAACTACGCGGCATTCCACCTATGGTCGCTGGTGCAGCGCGTATTCGCGTAACATTTACAGTGGATGCTGATGGCTTGTTGTCTGTATCAGCACGCGAGCAAAGCACAGGCATAGAAGCACATATCGAAGTAAAACCTTCTTACGGTTTGAGTGAAGATGAAATCACTTCGATGCTCAAATCATCATTTAACAGTGCTGAAGCTGACAAAAAAGCGCGCATGCTGGCCGAGGCTCGGGTTAATGCTGGCGCTATCATCAGCTCAGTCACAACAGCATTAGCAATGGATGGCAACCTGCTTAGCGATACTGAAAAACAAACGATTGAAGCTGAAATAATGCGCCTGCAAACCATTGCACTTAAAGATGATGATACGGCTATACATGCAGCCGTAGATGTTCTCAATCATGCTACAGAAGCATTTGCAGCTATGCGCATGAATGCCAGCGTGAGCCGTGCATTAGCAGGAAAAAATCTGGAAGACATTGATCTGTAAAGTAAGCAAACCCTGTGGTTCGAATACACTCACCACAAGTAGCCTAAACCCAATACTTAGGAAATACCATGCCACAAATCATCATACTGCCGCACATAGAACTTTGCCCTGAAGGCGCAGCCATTGAGGCAAAAACCGGCGAATCAATTTGCGATACTTTATTGAATAACCACATCGATATTGAGCATGCCTGTGACCAAGCCTGCGCATGCACCACATGCCATGTCATTATTCGAGAGGGCTTTAAATCACTCAACCCATCAAGTGATCAAGAAGATGATTTGCTAGATAAGGCGTGGGGTTTAGAACCTAACTCGAGACTATCTTGCCAAGCGCTGGTAGGTACCGAAGATTTAGTGGTAGAAATACCGAAATACAGTATCAATATGGCAAAAGAAGGCCATCGTTAATTCAAAGTCACTACGTGCTGTTTTAATAGCACGTAGTATTTATCGCAAACTAAAACAATGATTGCGAGTGGTCGAAAGTCACCAATCCAGAACTCACATCATACATAGCAGCAGCAATACCAATCTGCTTAGTTTCTAACATATTACGCAATATTTCACTTTTATCCAGAATCGTCTGAATCTGAAATGCAACATTTGAGTGGCCTACTCTGTCCACAAATGCAAGGTCGGATGAATCAAGACTCCCTGCAATCGCTTGCTCATGCTTAACGGCAGGTTCAATATGCTTCAATATTTCACCGATATATCCACCAGTGAAATGATCACAAGCCGCCTTAACTGCACCACAATTACTATGCCCCAGTACCACAATTAACTTACTACCCAGATACTTGCAGGAAAACTCCAAACTACCAATTGCAAACTGTGACGCAATATTACCTGCCAAACGCACACTGAATATATCGCCCAAACCCTGATCAAAGATAATTTCAGTTGCCGTTCTTGAATCACTGCAACCTAAGATCGCAGCAAAAGGATGTTGCTGATTCTTAGTAATATCCACAATATCCAAGAAATCTCTATGTAACGAAATACTCTTTGTAAACCGTTGATTACCGTCAATCAGCACATCCATGGCCTCTCTAGGCGTCATCTTATCGCGATCTAATAATGGATGTTTATACATTATTCATTCTTCTTCCCAAGTAAATAATACTTACCCTGCTAATACAATTACTAGCTTAAAAATTCATCACAAAGAAATATAACTGTTTGTGATACTTGTTATACGAGCTATCTCAGATATCGACCTTGCCTGTTGCTAAGCCGCTAATGGACAAAGTTGAGTCGGAAATGAAACATCAATTACTGCCAACAATATCCCTAATAACCTTGCTGTATGCGGCAATCCAGAGAAAGTCGCGCAGAGAAATACAACGATGAAAGTTTGCAACTCTTTACTAAAGTTTTCTTTGAAACGGATTATACCTGATAGCGTATTTAACTGCATTTTGATAATCAGTTGCTGTACAGATAAAAAAAACCCGCTACTAGAGCGGGCTTCATATTGACTACTTATAAGCTAAATTAGAATTTCTAAATTAGAACTTGTAAGTTACGTCCAATTGGTACAAATCGAATGAATTAAGATTTGCGATACTAATGTCACTTGCTGTACCTGCTGCTATCAAGCCATTATTTTTTCTAGAGCCATGGCCTGCAGAAAAGTTAAGAACTACGTTGTCTCTTAAGTCATAACCCGTTTTAAGAATCACACCCTTCATATTCACGCGTGAGTCCATAAAGTCTGAGTCAACTGCATTTTGGTCAAGTGAATAAGCGCCAACTTCTTGGTACCAGAGTTTAGCAGACCAGTCGCCTTTTTGTGCATGCTTGCCTGCTTTAGAAGCAAGTTCAGCACCTAACAACCAAGCTTGGTCATCTTTACCCGCAGCAATCACTGCTGCATTTGAGCCAGAAGCAATAACAGCTGCATCGTAACGCGCATTACCATCAAGGTTCACTGCATAGTCACCAAATACTTTAACGCCTAAATTACCTGCCATCTTAAAGTTGATTTCAGCTGGGATTTCAAGGGTATTAAGATTATTAGTCGCTGTATTAGTCGAACCCAACACTGTTGGATTAAAATCAGTTGTAGCACCACCGCTACCGTAAGTTGTATAAGTAATAGCGGCTTTACCCTTTACAGCATCAGTAATAGGGAATGTTGCACCAGCTTGAAATGCTAACACTTCATTAGTAGCCCTGTTATTAGTACCATTAGAGTAGTATTTTCTATCACCGATATATTGTGATTGAACTGCAGTTAAGAAAACATCAGCTGAACCTGCTTTGAATTTAGCCATTTCAGCCAAACCTTCAAACGTCAAATCACCATCCCATACCATAGATGTCGTATATAGTGGGTTATTAATACGACCGGCTTCAATAGCCAACCAGTCAGTTGCATGCCAACCTACCATTGCACGCTTGATAAATACAGCCTCTTTATTATTGGCACCGTTTATCGTAGCTCCAGAAGTAGAAGTTCCACCACCGGCAAATGTAGCGTTATCTGAACGACCACTAGTACCCATAGCCAAAGCTAAGTCTGAGTAGAAGTCACCGGCTTCAGTTTTAACGCCCAAAGTCAGTTTGTAACGGCCACGTGTTCTATCTTCAGAAACACCTGTAGTAGCATCATCGCCACTACGACTTTCAGCACGCACACGAATGTCACCGTATACAGTTGCTTTATCAATCGCATCAGAAATGCTGAGTTTGCTAGATTTCTTCATTGCTTTTTCTTGAGTAGCAACTTCGCCTTCGTGGCCTTTATTTAATAAGCTACCTTCTTCTTCAGTTAACACACCTTTAGCTACAAGTGCCTTAACGAGGTCTGTTGTTGAGTCCGCCATCGCATTTAAACCAAAACCCATTAAAAATGAGCCTGCCAGTGTTGCAGCAACTAAGCTACGTAATTTAAAGTTCATCAAAAAATCCCTTATTTAAAATAAAAAAATACTGCGTTTTCCAACCCGAGTGATTTTGATATTTTTATGTGACAATTTGATGACAGAAAGTAAATTCGTGGACTGCAAACAACAAATGTTGCATATTTACAACACAAAAAAAACGCCTTGCAAAATAACTTTGCAAGGCGTTTAAGTTACGTTTAATCAGTGGTGAGAACACCACCCTTATTTATAATTAAGCTTCAGCACGCATATGTGGAAACAAAATCACATCACGAATACTAGCACTATCCGTAATCATCATCACCAAGCGGTCGATACCAATACCGCAGCCACCTGTCGGCGGCATGCCGTATTCCAATGCGCGAATAAAGTCTGCATCGTAATACATCGCTTCATGGTCACCAGCTTCTTTCGCCTTCATTTGAGCATGGAAGCGTGCAGCTTGATCTTCAGCATCATTAAGCTCACTAAAGCCATTGGCAATTTCACGGCCACAAACAAACAGTTCAAAACGCTCTGTGATTTCTGGGTTGATATCTGAAGCACGCGCCAAAGGAGAAACTTCCACTGGGTAATCAATAATATAGGTAGGCTCCCACAACTGGCTTTCAGCTGTTTCTTCAAACAGTGCCAATTGTAGCGCCCCTAAACCAGCGTGATCGAATGGTTTTGTGCCAAACTTAAGTATTTCTGCACGTAAGAAATCTGCATTATTCAACTGCCCCAGCGTATATTGCGGTGCGTATTTTTGTATCGCACCTACAATGGTCAAACGTTGGAATGGCTTACTCAAATCCAATTCACGACCTTGATATTGCAACACAGCAGACCCAGTAGCTGCAATTGCCGCAGTACGAATACAACGCTCAGTAAAATCCATCAACCACAAGTAGTCTGTGTAAGCCGCATAAAACTCCATCATCGTAAACTCCGGATTATGGCGAACGCTTAAACCTTCATTACGGAAGTTACGATTCACTTCAAACACACGTTCAAAACCACCGACCACCAATCTTTTCAGGTACAACTCAGGCGCAATACGCATATACATCTGCATATCAAGTGCATTGTGATGCGTGATAAAAGGCTTAGCGGATGCGCCGCCCGGAATTGGATGCAACATTGGCGTTTCAACTTCCAAGAATTGATTCTCCAGCATGAAGCTGCGGATCGCTGAAACCACTTTGCTGCGTGCAATAAAGGTAGCACGCGTTTCTTCAGACACAATTAAATCAACATAGCGCTGACGATATTTCACTTCCTGATCTTGCAAACCATGAAACTTTTCAGGCAACGGGCGTAAGGATTTAGTGAGTAAACGTAGCTCAGACACCTTTACTGAAAGCTCGCCCGTTTTGGTTTTAAACAGTACGCCTTTAGCGGCAATAATATCGCCTAGATCCCAATGCTTGAATGCATCGTAAATCGCTTCGCTATTTGTATCGGTGAGATTATCTTTAGAAATAAACAGTTGAATGCGGCCTGTGCTATCCTGCACTGTAGCAAAGCTTGCCTTACCCATCACGCGCTTCAACATCATACGGCCAGCAATACTTACATGCAGCGCTTTAGGGTCTAACACTTCATTGTCAAACCCGCCAAATTCCGCATGCAGCGCCGCCGCTTGGTGCTCAGGCTTAAAGTCATTAGGAAAAGCAACACTTCCGTTTAGTTTAGCGGTTTCACGAATAGCTTTCAGCTTCTCACGGCGTTCTGCAATCACATGGTTTTCATCAACTGCAACTACTTCATTATTTTGTTCGTTACTCACACTCACACTCCCTGCTTCAAACTTTCAGATATAAATGGGTCAAGGTCGCCATCCAACACACCTTGAGTATTGCCAACTTCTACGCCAGTACGCAAATCTTTAATGCGCGACTGATCGAGCACGTAAGACCTGATTTGATGCCCCCAACCAATGTCAGTTTTTGCATCCTCAATCGCCTGCTTGTCTGCATTGCGCTTATTCAACTCTAAGTTATAGAGCGCGCCTTTCAGCATATTCATCGCTTCATCACGATTACGGTGCTGTGAACGGTCATTCTGGCATTGCACTACTGTATTGGTAGGGATATGCGTAATACGCACAGCGGAATCAGTTTTATTGATGTGCTGTCCACCCGCACCACTCGCACGATAGGTATCTATACGCAAGTCTGCGGGGTTAATGTCAATTTGAATCGAATCATCGACCTCAGGGAAAATCTGCACACTGGCAAATGAGGTGTGGCGCTTGGCATTGCTATCAAACGGCGACTTACGCACAAGGCGATGCACACCATTTTCAGTACGAAGTGTTCCGTAAGCATAATCGCCAGAAACCTTGATGGATGCACCTTTAATACCGGCCACATCACCATCAGACTCTTCCAGAACTTCTACCTTAAAGCCTTTACGCTCGCAATAGCGTAGATACATGCGCAGCAACATTGCTGCCCAGTCTTGCGCCTCAGTACCGCCACTGCCTGATTGAAACTCTATAAAGCAATTATTGGCATCCAACTCACCAGAAAACATACGGCGGAATTCCATTTCGGCGACCTGTTTTTCTATGGCTTGAGTATCAGCATCCACGCTCAACAGTGTGTCATCATCGTTTTCTTCTCGCGCCATTTCAAACAGCTCACGACTATCGTTCAAACTGTTTTCAACGGATTGCAAGCTATGCACTACCAATTCCAGCGCACGTTTTTCTTTACCTAATGCTTGGCTTTTTTTATTGTCATCCCATACTTTTGGGTCTTCTAACAAGCCATTCACTTCTTCTAGGCGTTGAGACTTAGTCTCAAAGTCAAAGATACCCCCTGAGGGAGTTGTTACGCTCGCCTAAATCGACTAAACGATTGGCGATAATATTGAGTTGTTCGGCTTCCATAATGGCTTAATAATTACAAAAAAGAAGCATTATACAGCAAAGGGATATGGGCTTTGTTTAGCTGCTTTTGTTTGGCAAATTAAGGCTATAAAAATTAAGGCTGCGAAATATTCACCACTTCACCATCCTCCTTAACAAAGGTAGCAACATTCAGGTTTTCTAACAAAGGCAGCACCAATTCTGATGGGCGACATAGCCGAGCACCTTTACTTGACACGACTATTGGACGATTCATCAAAATAGGATGTTGCAACATCGCATCAATCAGCACATCATCAGCCAAGCTTAAATCATCCAAACCAAGTTCACTAAATGGCGTACCTTTTTCTCGCAACAAGTCACGTGGCTTAATTCCCATAGCATGAATTAAGTCAACTAAACGCTCTCGACTAGGTGGAGTTTTAAGGTACTCAATCACTTCGGGCTCTACACCGCTAGCACGGATCATCGCCAGAGTATTGCGTGAAGTACCGCAGGATGGATTATGATAGATTGTTATATGATTCATTGCTGTCTACACTTAATTAACATAATTATAAAGTCTAGTTCATTGACTACTAACACACAAGAAGCCGCTAATTTGAAGTTAAGAACTCACCCATATCTGCATGAAGCTTACTTTATATTTTTCTTTTCCAAGTAACGTTTATAATTCTGCATGATCATGAGTATTCAGAAAATTACTACTGAAAAATCCATTCTGCACACACGGAATAAACATCGAAACCGTTATGACTTCGAGCTGCTGATACAAATCAACCCCGAATTAGCTAAGTTTGTAAAACTGAATGCATATCAGGATAGCTCAATCGACTTTTCCAACGCTGATGCAGTCAAAGCATTAAATCAAGCCTTACTGAAACAATACTATGCTATCGAATACTGGGACATTCCATCGCAATATCTTTGTCCGCCTATTCCCGGGCGCGCTGACTACTTACACTATATTGCAGACCTGTTAGCTGGCATCAATAATGGCATTATTCCACGCGGCAATAATATCCAATTACTAGACATTGGCGTAGGTGCTAACGCCATTTACCCTATCATAGGTCAGCGTGAATATGGCTGGAGCTTTGTCGGAGCAGATATTGCATCAGCAGCCATTGCCAATGCGCAACACATTCTGAATGCCAATACTGGGCTATCAGAAACCATTGCACTACGCTTGCAAGCTTCATCGTTAGCCATATTCAATGGTATCGTTAAAAATGATGAGCACTTTGATGTGACACTGTGCAACCCACCGTTTCACGCATCTTTAGCTGATGCAAATGCAGGCTCGCACCGAAAATGGCAGAACTTGAAAAACATAAAAAGCAAGAACCAAGCACAGAATAAAACCCCTGTGCTCAATTTTGGCGGACAAGCTGCCGAACTCTACTGCACTGGTGGTGAAGAGGCTTTTGTAGGGCGAATGATTAATGAGAGCAAGCTATTTGCCAATCAATGCTTATGGTTCACAACCTTAATATCGAAAGCTGAAAACCTACCGAGCATTTACCGTACACTCAAAAAAGTTGGTGCATTAGAAGTCAAAACCATAGCAATGGCACAAGGACAAAAGAAAAGCAGAATTGTAGCGTGGACTTTTTTTAACCATCTTCAACAAAACGAGTGGCGTAGCCATTATTGGCACACTACAGACTAGTTAACGCTAACTCGTTGCCTGTGTCACTACGTCAGTAATTCTCTGCGCCAGCATTTGCACTTGCACCTGATTTTCACCTTCGACCATCACTCGAATTTTAGGCTCTGTACCCGATGCCCTAAGTAAAACACGTCCAGAGTCTGCCAATTCACTTTCTGCGGCTTTGACTGCCGCTTGAATTTCCGCATGCCGATCTAGGTCAATTTTTTTAGCAGTTTTAACATTAATTAAAACTTGCGGGTAAAGCGTTAAATCTTCACGTAGCTGGCCTAGACTTCTCTCACTCTGAATCACGGCCTGTAACACTTGCAAAGCGGCAATAATACCATCCCCGCTACTATGCTTATCTAAAGTGAGAATATGACCTGAATTCTCACCACCAAGCTGCCAGCCACGCAAGTTAAGCTGCTCTAATACATATCGATCACCCACTTTTGCCCGAGTAAAAGGGATGCTCATAGCGGAAAGTTTATGCTCTAACGCTAGATTGGTCATTAATGTTCCAGCAACACCACCCTGTAATAAGCCACCTTGTTTGCGAGCAGCAGCAATGATATACAGCAACTGGTCGCCATCTAGCAGATTACCATCTGCATCGACCATCATCACGCGATCTCCATCACCATCAAATGCAATACCCAAATCCGCCTGATGCGTAACAACTGCTTTCTGTAAGGCTTGCGGATGTGTAGTACCAACATCAAGATTGATATTGACGCCATCAGGTTGATTACCTATTACGATAATTTCAGCACCTAGTTCATGGAATACTGGTGGTGCCACATGATAAGTTGCGCCATGCGCACAATCCAAAACAATTTTTAATCCACGTAAATCCAATGTAGTTGGAAATGTGCTCTTACAAAATTCTATGTAACGACCTGCTGCATCTTTAATGCGTTTAACTTTGCCTAAACTCGCTGACGCCATGACCTGCATGGGCTTATCAAGCTCAGCTTCAATTGCATGCTCAATATCATCTGGCAATTTAGTCCCAAGACTAGAAAAAAACTTGATGCCGTTATCATAAAATGGGTTATGAGAGGCTGAAATCACAATGCCAGCCTGTGCACGCAAAGCACGCGTCAAATAAGCTACAGCAGGAGTAGGCATTGGGCCGGTCATCAGCACATCAACGCCCGCAGCAGACAAGCCTGCTTCCAGTGCAGACTCTAGCATATAGCCTGAAATACGCGTGTCTTTACCAATCAATACTGCTGGGTGTGCGCCTTTTGCAAGATTACTCTCGATGCTGGTTAGCACACGACCAGCGGCATAACCCAAGCGCATGACAAAATCAGGCGTAATGGGCGCGTCTCCAACTTTGCCACGTATACCATCTGTACCGAAGTATTTTTTTGCCATAAAAATTCCTAATATTAAAGCGTATTTTTCTAGTTTCTAATAATGATTAATTCGTGGGCATCACTGCAGATACCACCTTCAGTGCATCTACGGTAGCTTTCACGTCATGTACACGAACTATTTTGGCGCCTTTAATCACTGATATCACTGATGCGGCCAAACCTGCATGCAAGCGCTGCTGCTCATCACCACCCACAAGCTTCCCCAGCACAGCTTTACGAGAAAGCCCGACTAATAATGGCTGACCGAGCGCGACTAATTGATCTAAATGTTGAATAAGAGCAATGTTGTGGGCGGTAGTCTTACCAAAGCCAAACCCTGGGTCCAGTAAAATTCGTTCTTTACTAATACCCTGCGCCAAAGCGGCATGCAATCGTGACATTAAAAAACTACCAACCTCTTTCACCACATCCGCATAGTGTGGGGCCAACTGCATGGTTTGCGGCATGCCTTGCATATGCATTAAACAAACACCAACATTGCTGTTTGCAACAATTTCCAGCGCACCATCCTCTTGCAAAGCACGCACATCATTCACAATATCAGCACCAGCGGCAATAGCAGCATGCATCACTTCCGACTTATAAGTATCAATGGAAAGTGGCACTGATGTTACTTTACTTAATGCTTGAATCACTGGAATAACCCGAGCCAACTCGTCTTCTAGGCTCACTGGGGTAGCACCTGGACGCGTAGATTCACCACCTATATCCAATATATCTGCACCATCCTCAATTAATTGCAGTGCGTGCTGTACTGCGCGACCTGTATCATGAAACTTACCGCCATCAGAAAAGGAGTCAGGCGTAACATTAACGATACCCATAACATGGGGGCGATTTAGGTTTAACTGATATCTGCCACAAAGGAACTGGCTATTAGATTGATATTGAAATTTCATGCAATATTATACTTAAGAAAATGACTTGATAAAGATTGGCTTCTTAACAAAAAGCGCCAATAAAAAAGGGCTAGAATCCTAGCCCTTTTAATTTAAATTAATGTCTATTATTACAAGACATTTAACCGCTAGGTCTTAGCCGCTGGTTGTGGTGCAGGCGTAGCACTTGTACCTGACGAGCCTGTATCACGTGGCGGGTTAGATTTACCTTGCGTTGGCTTCGGTGGGCGCACTGGAATGCCAGCCATAATGTCATTAATCTGGTCAGCATCTATGGTTTCATATTCCATTAAAGCTGCAGCCATCGCATCAACTTTCGCGCTATTTTCTTGCAGCAATTTGCGAGCAATACCGTATTGCTCATCTAAAATACGACGAATTTCTGCATCTACTTTCTGTTGTGTTGCCTCAGATACAGTCTTAGAACTCATATTGCCAAAGAATGAATCTTGCTCACTACCAGCATAAACCATCGTACCTAGCGCATCCGACATGCCGTAGCGCGTCACCATGTCGCGTGCCAACTTGGTTGCGCGTTCAAAGTCATTTGATGCACCTGTAGACATTTGATGCATGAAAATCTCTTCAGCAATACGCCCACCAAATAAGATAGAAATCTCTTCCAGCATCTTGTCTTTGTAGTTACTGATACGGTCAAACTCTGGCAATTGCCATGTCAAACCTAATGCCCAACCTCGCGGCATAATGGTAACTTTATGTACAGGATCAGCTTTAGGCAACAGTTTTGCAACAACTGCATGGCCTGATTCGTGATAAGCAGTATTACGACGCTCTTCTTCACGCATCACCATAGACTTACGCTCTGGGCCCATGAAAATTTTATCTTTAGCATCTTCAAAATCCTGCATATCCACGGTACGCTTATTGCGACGTGCAGCAAACAGTGCCGCTTCATTCACTAAGTTAGCCAAGTCTGCGCCTGAAAAACCAGGTGTGCCGCGAGCCAAAATATCAGCCTTAACATCAGCATCAATAGGCACTTTACGCATATGAACCATCAAAATTTGCTCACGACCTTTAATATCAGGCAATGACACCATCACTTGGCGGTCAAAACGTCCTGGACGTAACAATGCTTTATCCAACACATCAGCTCTATTGGTTGCAGCAATAACGATTACACCGGTGTTACCTTCAAAACCATCCATCTCAACCAATAACTGATTAAGTGTTTGCTCGCGTTCATCATTACCACCGCCTGTACCCGCACCACGGCTACGACCAACAGCATCGATTTCATCAATAAAAATGATGCATGGTGAACTTTTTTTCGCTTGCTCAAACATGTCACGTACACGTGAAGCACCTACGCCGACGAACATTTCAACAAAGTCAGAACCTGAGATTGAAAAGAACGGTACTTTTGCTTCACCCGCAATAGCACGTGCTAATAACGTTTTACCTGTACCTGGAGGGCCTACCATCAACACACCATGAGGAATTTTCCCACCCAATTTCTGGAACTTTGTGGGGTCACGTAAAAACTCAACCAACTCAGACACTTCTTCTTTGGCCTCATCACAACCAGCAACATCGGCAAATGTAGTTTGATTCGCACTTTCATCCAATTGGCGGGCCTTGCTTTTGCCAAATGAAAATGGACCACCACCTTTCCCGCCTCCTTGCATCTGGCGCATAAAAAACACCCACACACCAATTAATAAAATCATTGGGAACCATGAAACAAAAATGCTCATGAGCAAGGATTGCTCTTCTTCAGGCTTAGCCTCAACGATTACATTGTTTTTCAATAAATCAGATACCAACCAAGGATCTGTTGGCGCGAAAGAGTTGAATTTTTTGCCATCGCGAGTTATCCCATGCAAAACACGTCCGTCAATTTGCACTTTAGCAATACGGCCATCTTTTACTTCTTGAATAAATTGTGAATACACAATTTGATTGTCTGCGCTATTTTTAACGCCAGACAAGTTGAAAATGGCCATTAACACCATGGCAACCGCCACCCAGATGGCAATATTCTTGAATATATTGTTCAAAACCTTGTTCCTTGTCTAAAAGGGGAAATCTGAATTAGCTTAGCTCGCTTACAATCATCTAAATTTATATTTAGTGGCTATTATGTCTTATGCTAGCTGTTTAATTTTAATCTTAAAACTGGTCATTGGGTAAGCTTCTTAGCACTTAAGCTTTCCTGCCTAATCCAAGCAAATATACTTCACTACTTCTACCACGTGAAGCTTTAGGTTTTCTGGTTACTACTTTATCAAATAATTGACGCATGTTTTTAACAATTTCATCGAATCCTGCGCCTATGAAAACTTTGACTAAAAAATTGCCATTAGGTTTCAGCCATGTCTGACTGAAGTCCAAAGCCAATTCAGTCAAATAGGCTGCTCCAGCTTGGTCAACATCTGCTATACCAGACATATTGGGTGCCATATCGGCAATTACAAGGTCTACTTGCTTATTATTTAATGTTGCTTCCAATAACTTTAATACAGCATCTTCACGAAAATCACCCTGTATAAACTCTACACCTCCAATAGGCTGCATTTCCAGCAAGTCCAGAGCAATAACTCGACCCTGTCCCTTCAAGCGTTGTACAACCACTTGCGACCAACTACCTGGTGTCGCACCTAAGTCGACAATCGTCATACCAGGCTTAATCAGCTTATCTTTATCGTCAATTTCCGTCAGCTTGTAGGCGGCTCGCGCTCGATAACCTTCTTTTTGCGCACGTTTAACAAACTCATCATTGACATGTTCATGCATCCAAGCTTTGCTGGAAGGTTTTAGTTTCATCTGTTAAACTGCTCGCCTATATAAATCAATAAGATAACACAAGAGAAACTCCCGTGAATTCAAAACAAATCAGCTACTTACGTGGCCTTGCACACAACTTAAGTCCAGTCGTCATGATAGGTAACAATGGTCTAACAGAGAGCGTTCTAAAAGAAATCGACGTCAATCTAAACGCACATGAACTGATTAAGATTAAAGTAATGAGTGATGATCGTGCATTGCGCGCACAAATGTTAACCGATATTTGCAGTCAATCTAGCGCTATTGCTGTACACAATATTGGCAAACAATTGGTCATTTACCGCCAATCCAGCAAACCAAAAATTGTCATTCCACAAAAATAAGAATCGCCTAAACCCTAATATTAGGCCTATCTCAATATCAGGTTACCTTGCACGTAAAACAACGACAAACCCAAGCAAGCATTGCACCATATATGCGATGCTTGCCACACCGTGCCAGGTTCTGAATCTATCAGCAAACACTGTATGCATTACATCACTAGGAAATGCATCTGCCTTTAATTGGGCCAACAATGGTTGGATGCCAAAATGACCAGCCAACACCAGCAACAGCATCACAAATACTGCCCAAAAGAAGGCTTGCTTCAACGCTAAGGTACCGTAACTAAACAAGCGATGAATTAGTAAGTAAAACGCCGAAAACAAACCTAGGTACGATACATAAGTAAAAAACCTACCCGCTATTTGACCCGCCAATTGCCTATCTTGCAAAGTATCAAACAATACGTATGCTGCCGCACCAGCAGCCCACAAGGCCCCCACCCACAGCGTAATCACAATCAGCGAAAATTTATCAGACCAATTACTTTTCATATCGACACTTTTCTCACTATTCTGGTCTTGCTATTCTTGATTTTGGTTAAATATACGCTATTAAATTTAGATATATTGTACATCCAGTATTTCATACTCTTTAACGCCACCTGGTGCCATAACTTCAGCAACATCACCTTCTGACTTGCCAATCAGACCACGTGCGATAGGTGAACTGACTGAAATCTTACCATTCTTAATATCAGCCTCATCATCGCCAACAATTTGATAAGTAGTAATACTACCACTATCCAAATCTTCCATTCTTACCGTTGCTCCGAACACACAACGACCATCAGCATTGAGTGTAGTTGGGTCGATAATCATGGCGTTAGAAAGCTTAGCTTCAACTTCAGCGATACGGCCCTCAATAAAACTTTGGCGTTCTTTAGCTGCTTCATATTCAGCATTCTCAGACAAATCGCCTTGCGCACGAGCCTCAGCAATCGCTTGAATAATGTAAGGACGGTCTACACTGCGCAAACGAAGTAATTCTTCTTTTAATAATGCCGCACCTTTAACGGTAACCGGGATTTGAGTAACTGCCATGTTGCAAAACCTTATATAAAAAATAAACCACACTCAATGCGAGTGTGGTTTTAGTGAAATTAAAGTGTATTTTAAGCGAGCGTTTTGTGCAAGTCTTGAAGTGACTCAACAGTCAACTCTTGCATGTGTGCCATACCGATACACGCAGCTTTAGCCCCTGCCAGCGTTGTATAGTAAGTTACTTTATTTTGTAGTGCACTACGACGAATTTCATACGAGTCAGCTACAGCGCGTTTATCTTCAGTCACGTTAACAATAAAGCTAATATCGCCATTCTTAATCATATCCACAATGTGCGGACGACCCTCTGCCACCTTATTCACCGAAGCCACATTCAGGCCGTTAGCCGTCAATGCTGCCGCCGTACCTTTAGTCGCAACTAAACTGAAACCTAGCTGGTCTAAAGCTTGCGCTATCTCAACCACTTTCAGATAGTCCTCTTTACGCACACTAATAAATGCACGACCGCCTTCAGGCAACTTGGTTGAAGCGCCAAGTTGTGATTTAAGGAAAGCTTCAGCAAAGGTTTTGCCTACCCCCATCACTTCGCCAGTTGATTTCATTTCAGGGCCTAAAATAGTATCAACACCTGGGAATTTAATGAACGGGAACACGGCCTCTTTTACTGAGTAAAACGGAGGAATAATCTCATGCGTTACACCCTGCGTTTTGAGTGATGTTCCAATCATGCAGCGCGCAGCCACTTTAGCCAACTGCAAGCTACAAGCCTTAGATACAAATGGCACTGTACGTGAAGCTCTAGGATTCACTTCGAGTACAAATACCGTTTCACCTTGAATCGCGAACTGAACGTTCATTAAGCCAACAACACCCAATGCTCTTGCCATTTGCTTGGTTTGCTCACGTAGTTCATCCTGCAACTTAGCGGATAGACTATATGGCGGCAACGAACATGCAGAGTCTCCTGAGTGAACCCCAGCCTGCTCAACGTGCTCCATAATGCCGCCGATAATCACATCACCAGTATTATCACATAGCGCATCCACATCGACTTCTAAAGCATCATTCAAGAATCTATCCAGCAATACAGGAGATTCATTCGAAACTTTAACCGCCTCACGCATATAGCGCTCAAGCTGAGATTGCTCCTGCACGATTTCCATCGCACGACCACCTAACACATAAGAAGGACGCACCACTAGCGGATAACCAATTTCCAACGCCAAACGAATCGCTTCTTCTGGCGTTCTTGCTGTGCGGTTTGGTGGTTGCTTTAGACCTAATTCCTGCAACATTTTCTGGAAGCGTTCACGGTCTTCTGCTTTATCAATCGCATCAGGCGTTGTACCAATAATTGGCACGCCAGCTTTTTCCAAATCACGCGCTAATTTCAATGGTGTTTGACCGCCGTATTGCACAATCACACCTACTGGTTTTTCCAGCGCGACAATTTCTAGCACGTCTTCCAATGTCACTGGCTCAAAATACAAGCGGTCTGAAGTGTCGTAATCAGTAGAAACTGTTTCAGGATTACAGTTCACCATAATTGTTTCATAGCCATCTTCACGCATCGCGAACGCAGCATGTACACAGCAATAATCGAACTCAATACCTTGTCCGATACGATTGGGCCCACCGCCCAAAATCATGATTTTTTTCTTATTAGTCGGTGCGGCTTCGCACTCTTCTTCATAAGTGGAATACATGTAGGCAGTATTAGTTGCAAACTCAGCCGCGCAAGTATCTACGCGCTTGTACACTGGACGAACTTGTAATGCCTGACGGTAAGCACGCACAGCATGCTGATCAGTATTTAATAACGTAGCTAACCGTCTATCAGAGAAACCACTGCGTTTTAATTTAAGCATAGACTGCTTATCTAAATCAGCGATCTGCTTACCTTTAAGCGCTTGCTCACGGTCAATCAGGTCTTTAATTTGCACCAAAAACCAAGTATCAATCTTAGAAATATCAAATACTTCCGCAACACTCATACCCATTCTAAAAGCGTCACCCACATACCAAATACGCTCTGGGCCTGGCACACCAATTTCTTTGGTAATGGTATCTAAATCTGTAGTTTTTTCATCCAAACCATCAACACCGACTTCCAAGCCACGCAAGGCTTTTTGGAATGACTCTTGGAAAGTACGACCAATGGCCATTACTTCACCTACAGACTTCATTTGTGTAGTTAAGCGAGAATCTGCTTGCGGGAATTTTTCAAATGCAAATCGAGGGATTTTCGTAACAACGTAATCGATTGATGGCTCAAAAGATGCGGGCGTTGCACCACCAGTGATTTCGTTTTTCAACTCATCCAGCGTAAAGCCTACCGCCAGTTTTGCTGCGATTTTTGCAATTGGAAAGCCGGTAGCCTTTGAAGCCAAAGCAGATGAACGTGACACACGCGGATTCATCTCAATCACAATCATGCGACCATCATTTGGATTAATCGCAAACTGTACGTTAGAACCACCAGTATCCACACCAATTTCACGCAACACTGCCAATGAGGCATTACGCATGATTTGATATTCTTTATCCGTCAATGTTTGTGCTGGTGCCACTGTGATAGAGTCACCGGTATGCACGCCCATCGGGTCCAAATTTTCAATAGAACAGATGATGATGCAGTTGTCCGCTGAGTCGCGCACTACTTCCATCTCATATTCTTTCCAGCCGAGCAATGATTCTTCAATCAACAATTCGCTGGTAGGTGAGGCATCCAATCCGCGCTCACAAATCGTCATGAACTCTTCACGGTTATAAGCAATACCACCGCCGCTACCACCCATCGTGAATGATGGACGAATAATGGCTGGATAGCCAATACTGGCTTGCACTTGCAAGGCTTCTTCCATGCTATGCGCAATCATTGAGCGAGCAGAACCCAGACCAATTTTGGTCATCGCTTCTTTGAACTTTTGACGGTCTTCGGCTTTATCAATCGCCTCTTTAGAAGCGCCAATCAGCTCAACATTGTATTTTTCTAATACACCGTGCTTATCTAAATCCAGCGCGCAATTCAATGCAGTCTGCCCACCCATGGTCGGCAACAAAGCATCCGGACGCTCTTTAGCGATAATCTTTTCAACCACTTGCCATGTCACAGGCTCAATGTAGGTCGCATCGGCCATTTCAGGATCAGTCATGATGGTGGCTGGATTAGAGTTCACCAAAATAACGCGATAACCTTCTTCACGCAGCGCTTTACAAGCCTGTGCGCCAGAATAGTCAAACTCGCAAGCCTGACCAATAACAATTGGACCTGCGCCAATAATAAGAATTGATTTAATGTCTGTACGCTTAGCCATTAGCCAGCCTTCCTTTCTTGCATCATGCTAATGAATCGGTCGAACAAGTAGCTCATTTCTGTAGGACCAGGGCTTGCTTCAGGGTGCCCTTGAAAACTAAATGCAGGCTTATCTGTGCGTGCGATGCCTTGTAAGCTACCATCAAAAAGTGAGATATGCGTCGTTTTAATATTGGCTGGTAAACCAGCCGCGTCTACCGCAAAGCCATGATTCTGACTGGTGATGTACACACGTTTTGTTTCAACATCTTGCACCGGATGGTTAGCGCCATGATGACCAAACTTCATTTTGTGTGTTTTTGCACCACTAGCTAACGCCAAAAGTTGATGCCCTAAACAGATACCAAATGTAGGGATACCTGTATCTACAATCGTTTTAATAGCTGAAATCGCATAATCACACGGCTCAGGATCACCCGGGCCGTTAGACAGGAATACACCATCAGGCTTATATGCCAACGCTTCTGCCACAGAAGTTTGCGCAGGCAACACCGTCACCTTGCAACCGCGCGAAACCAACATACGCAAAATATTACGCTTAACACCGTAATCAAATGCAACCACATGAAACTGGGTCGATGGAGCCTCGGTAAAACCTTGACCTAGTGCCCACTCACCTTCAGTAAACTCATAAGCTTTATCACAAGTCACCACTTTAGCTAAATCCATACCGGATAAACCAGGAAAGCCAGCAATCAATGTCGAGGCCAAAGACAACGCCTTAGCTTCATCCACCTCACCTGCAATCACCACACCAGTTTGCGCACCTTTTTCACGTAGTAAACGTGTGAGTTTACGAGTATCAATACCCGCAATTGCAACAATTTCATTAGCAACCAAGTAGTCAGCCAGCGATTGTGTGTTTCTGAAGTTACTGTGAGTAAGTGGTAAGTCGCGGATAATTAAACCGCTGGCGTAAACTTGTGCAGACTCAACGTCTTCCAGATTCACACCATAATTACCGATATGCGGATAGGTGAGCGTTACGATTTGTTTAGTATAGGATGGGTCTGTCAATATCTCTTGGTAACCGGTCATTGAGGTATTAAATACAACTTCACCTACAGCATGTCCAGAAGCGCCAATTGATATGCCACGAAACACGGTTCCATCTGCAAGTACTAGTATGGCAGGCAGGTTTTGCGACACAGTAACTCCTTGATTTACATCGTTAAATAATTTACATTCTTAAACCATCGTGAATAGATGGCAGATATGCAAAACGGGAGGAGTTTGTATACTCTTCCCGTTTCAGAATTAACGAATTATAGCGAAAAAAAAGCGTATTATCAATGCTGAACTACTAAGCATTCATTAGCATTAATTGTTTATCGTGCGCCTTTGCTAGAAAACACTGTGCAGCTATCGAACCAAGTAAAGCAACAAACATATCCCATTGCGTATCCCAAACATCGCCTTGTGTACCTAAAAACGCATCGGCAGCCCCACCCTCATAGACGGCAACCCACCACTCAATAAACTCATAGGCAGCACTGATACTCAAGCAGATGCTACAAACAATAAAAAACAGCCACCGCCCTCTCACTAGCGGCGAGTTTCTTAGCAATATTTCGCGCGCAATAATGGCTGGCACAAAGCCTTGTACAAAATGCCCGACCCTATCGTAATAATTGCGAGAGAGTTCAAACGTGTCTCTTAACCAATTAAATAACGGCACTTCAGCATAAGTATAATGCCCGCCAATCAGCAGAATGATTGCATGCACCAGCATAAGCACATACGCCAGTTGCGTAAACTCAAAGCGCTGATGTGTAGCTATTAAAATAGGGAGTGCAATGAGAATTGGGGCTATTTCTAACCACCAAGTTAAACGCGACAGCGGTGAAAAAGCAGACCAAATAAATGAAAGTACGAGAATCGCACTCAGCAACAAGAAAAAGTGACGTTTTGACTGCATCACTTTTTCAATCAACCTTAACGTAAGCCTAAAACATCTTGCATATCAAACAAGCCAACATTTTTAGCATTTAAAAACCTAGCTGCACGCAATGCACCTAAAGAAAATGTGGCGCGACTACTCGCTTTATGCGTAAGCTCAACGCGCTCACCGATACCAGCAAACAATACGGTGTGATCACCAACCACATCTCCGCCACGCACCGTAGCAAAACCTATGGTAGAAGGATCGCGCTCACCTGTAATACCTTCACGACCATACACAGCACACTGCTCCAAATCACGACCAAGCGCACTCGCAGCAGCCTCACCTAAACGCAATGCCGTACCAGACGGCGCATCCACTTTATGTCGATGATGTGCCTCAAGAATCTCAATATCATAGCCTTCGCTAAGCACTTTGGCAGCAGACTGCACCAAATTAATCAGCAAAGTCACACCAACACTCATATTCGGCGCAAAAACAATCGCGATTTCCTTTGAAGCTGCTTCAATGGCAGATTTTTGCTCGTTAGAAAACCCAGTCGTACCGATTACCATCTTCACATGATGCTTTTGACAAGCTTCAAGGTAACGCATACTGGCTTCGGGCCGAGTAAAGTCAACCAACACATCCGCATCTTTTAACGCCAGATCAATATCATCGGTAATTCTAACGTTAGATGTTCGACCAAAAAACTCGCCTGCATCGTGGCCTAGTTGTGGATTCTCACTTCTATCCAACGCTCCATGCAACACCAACTCTGCATCAGCAAATACACTTTCAAGTAATGCATGCCCCATGCGACCAGAACATCCAGCGATAACAACCTTCAAAAGACTTGCCATGACCTAAATACCTACCGACTTAAAATTTATGACTTAAAAAAATATTTTCTAAAAAACGCATTTGTTCAACATTGACACACACTAAAAGATTAAAAACCAATCTTTTCTAGCATCCGATCAAAAAAACCTGGCGTGCCTTCAACCGGCAAATCTTTTGGCTTGGGAGGAGTTTTATTTCCCACTCGCGGAGCATCTACCACCACCTCATGCTTAGCCGCTTCAGCATCAGGTTTTAATGTTCGCTCTAGCTGCATACCTGACGAGGATTCAGGCACAGCCTTATCCGGCTCAGAAGTGCTTTCCTGCTTACTCTCCACAGGTTTCTGTTCAACCAGAGTCGCAGGGACAGCTAACTCAGGCGTAGCCGCAGGCTTAACGGATACGGGCTTAACTTCACTAGTTTCGGGCACCGTATTTTCTTTCATCAAATCCACAGACTTTTGAGTCGCCGCATGCGCTTTTGGCTCAGGATTATTAGATGGAGGATTTTCTACCGGAGCAGCCTTAGGCAAATCAGCTTCATCTTTTTTCCAGAACATTAACTTGTGTAGCAAGCTTTTATCTTCTGGCTTAACATAAGGCTTAATCACTCGAGTACCGATATTAGCATTATCGTCAGACTGACTGGTATTACTGCCTGATGGCACGACATCACCACGCACCCGCTTCAAGAGTTCATTATCAAAATCCAGAATCACTCGGCGCTGCTCAATCACTTTTCCGGCTTCACGCAACTGATAAACGTAATCCCAACGGTTACCATGAAAACTATCTTGAATCAGGGGCGTACCCATAATGAAACGCACTTGCGACTTCGTCATGCCTGGCCGCAACTGCAGTAACATTTTCGACGTAACAACATTACCCTGCTGCACTTCAAGTTTATAAGGCTTTATCGTAGGCAATGCAGTACCACATGACGTGCACAGAAACACCATTAAAATGAAAACATAGCGCATATTATGACTTTTAATTTGAATTGGCGTTAATATACCACGTTGACAGCTATCCCAAAACACTGTCATTGTTAATTGTGAGCGAGCTAATTATGCATGATGAAAAAGACTTAAAAAACGCAGGCCTTAAAGCCACGTTACCAAGACTCAAAGTATTGAGCTTATTTGAAAACAGTAGAGAGCGGCATTTATCTGCTGAGGACATCTATAAAGTCATGATTAACTCAGGCGAAGATGTCGGCTTAGCCACTGTTTATCGCGTACTGACCCAGTTTGAACAGGCTGGCTTACTCATTCGCCATCACTTTGAGGGCGGTAAAGCTGTATTTGAGCTGAATGCCGGCGGTCACCACGACCACATCGTTTGCGTAAAATGTGGGCGCGTAGAAGAGTTTTACGATGCTGAAATTGAAAAAAGACAAGAACGTGCTGCAGAGTCAATGGGCTTCACGATGCAAGACCATTCACTCACTATTTATGGCGTTTGTACCAAACAGCCCTGCTCGAAATAATCTTGCATCAGCTTACACTCGCTAAAAACGAATGCGAAAGTCTTTAGTTAGTCAGCATCTCTTGGGCATGTTGGCGCGTAGTTTCGGTAATCTCAATACCACCCAGCATGCGCGCAACCTCCTCTACGCGCGCGCCCTCACCAAGCGCTTCAATTGCACTTAAGGTTTGCCCATTGACCAATGACTTGCTCACTCGCAAATGATACTTACCCAGCGCTGCCACCTGAGGCAAATGCGTAATGACCAATACCTGGCGCTGACTAGATATTGTTTCAACTTGCTGTTCGCCTAGGCGCTTCAGCAACTGACCAACAACCTCTGCAACACCACCACCGATACCAACATCGACTTCATCAAATATCATCGTCGGAATACTTTCTTTTTGCGCAGTCACCACACGTATCGCTAAACTGATACGAGACAACTCACCGCCAGACGCGACTTTATTAAGTGGTCGCGCAACTACACCCGCATGGCCTGCCACTAAAAACTCAATCTGCTCAAGCCCATTTGCACTAGGCGCTTGCGCACCGAGCGCCACCTCAAACTTGCCGCCACTTAACGACAAACGCTGCATTTCAGAGCTAATTTGTGTACTCAATTTAGATGCCGCCGAGATGCGTCCACTGCTAAGCTGTTCTGCAAACTGCATATAGGTAGCCAAAGCCATCGACTCTTGTTTAGCTAACTCACCATCATTAGCAAACAACTCAAGCTCGGCCATACGCACCTGTGATTTGACAAGAAACTCAGCTAACTCCTCAGGCTTAACCCGATATTTACGTGAGGCATTATGAATGCCTTGAATCATTGACTCTACAGCCTCAAAGCGTGCTGGATCAAGCTCAGTACGCTGGCAATAACGATTCAGGAAACGATCAGCCTCCTCAAGCTGAATAATAGCTGAATCCAGTGCATCCACAGCCTCTTTCAAAGACTCATCATATTCACGCAGATTTTGTAACTTATGTTGTGCTTGTGTGAGCAGTCGTAGCGCAGATAATTCACCCTCACTGAGCAACTCTCGACACTCCTCACTGCCAGTGATCAAACTGGCGCCATGAGAAAGTCGTAAATGCTCTTGCTGCAATTCTTCCCATTCATTTGACGATAAGACGAGTTGCGATAACTCACGTGTACTATCATGCAACTCAGCTAATTCCTGCGCATATAAATCCGCATTTTTTTCAGCCACCACACGCTGCTGATGCAATTGATGCCAAGTTTTATAATGCTCGGCAACCTGCTTTGCCAATTCAGACAATTCGCCGAAGTTATCCAGCACGGCACGTTGGGTAGCTGCCTTTAATAGCGAATGGTGCGCATTCTGGCTATAAATATCAACCAGCATCTCACCCAACTCTTTAAGTTGCGCAACGGTAACCGCAATACCATTAATAAAGGCGCGAGACCTGCCATCTTGATACATCACGCGGCGCAACACCAACTCCTGCGCATCGCTTTCCATTTCTGCTTCAGCAAGCCATTGCTGCGCATCCGCATTATTAATCACATTAAATATGGCGCTGATTTCCGCCTTGTCACAACCGACACGTGTCACGCCACCTTCGGCGCGAGCCCCTAAAGCCAACGATAGTGCATCGATAAGAATAGATTTACCTGCCCCAGTTTCACCAGTAAGCACCGTAAAGCCGGATTCAAACTCTAAATCGAGCTGATTAACAATAACGAAATCACGAATTGATAGACTTTGTAACATATGGAATTAATTAATCTTTAAGATGAATGTCATGCTTAACCCCAATTGAGTTTATTGCGAAGCATGTCGAAATAACAGTAGTCACTAAGGTGCAATAATGTAATGTTTTTATCAGCGCGCTGCACCTTGATAACATCGCCAACCTCTAAGGTCACGTTAAACTGACCATCAATACTCAGCTGCGCTTCATCAAACTGCACTAAAGTCACTTCAATTTTACTATCACTATTCACTGTGATAGGTCGATTGCTTAACGTATGCGGACATATTGGTACCAGCGTAATCGCCTCTAAATTTGGATGTAATATCGGCCCGCCAGCCGAAAGTGCATAAGCTGTAGTACCAGTAGGTGTTGTTAAAATAAGGCCATCACTACGCTGCTTGTAGACAAACTTCTGATCGATATCAACTTCCAGTTCAATCAGGCGCAGGCCACTTTTAATCACAACATCATTAAGCGCGTATCCGGAGTGACAGAGCTTACCTTTACGAAACACTTGCGTTGCAAGCAACATACGTGACTCTTCAATAAAGTCACCAGCAAGAATGCGATCAATTGACGGCAACATATCTTCGGCACGCAGATCAGTCAAAAAACCAAAACGCCCTCGGTTAATGCCCACTAATGGCACATTAGCATTTATCAAGCTACGACCTACGCTTAACATCGTGCCATCCCCACCCATCACAATCGCCAAATCCGCTTTATCACCAACATCACTAAGCGGCACGGTATCAAAGCCATTAATTTGCGCGTGCTGTGCGGTGTTTTCTTCAACATAGACAGCAAGATGATGAGATTGTAGGTGTCGCGCCAGATTTACTAAATCCGCCTGCATTTTATGCAGAGCATCGGCGTTCATAAACTTACCGATAATAGCAACAGTATTGAAGGAGGTTTTCATGCCGAAATTAAATCACAGTTACTGATTGATACAAAGAAAAACCATACAAGTTAAAAAACTAAATTACTCGCTATATTTAAGAGCAATACTACAAGACTGGATATAATTGGTGCAAAATATGCAATTAAGTCAAATTAATTCATTGAATTAGCTTAACTTCACAACTAGCTGGAACTACCCATTGGACAAGCGCGCGCAAACTCTACTCAAAACTCTGGTTGAACATTACATTAGCGATGGTCAGCCAATAGGCTCCCGCACGCTATTACAGCACTCGGGTCTGGATGTTAGCGCAGCCACGATTCGTAATGTAATGAGCGACTTGGAGCAGATGGGGTTCATTACCAGCCCGCACACTTCCGCTGGACGCATTCCCACGCAAAAAGGCTATCGTTTATTTGTGGATTCACTACTCACGGTACAGCCACTAGAAACGCAAACTTTACAAAAACGTAAAAGCAGTTTGTTATCACCGAATCCGAACGAGCTGATTTCCAGTGCGGCCGACATGCTATCGCAACTTACTCAGTTTGCAGGATTGGTCATGATTCCAAAACGCAAGCGCGTTGCATTTAAGCATCTGGAGTTTTTACCTTTATCAGAAACCCGAATATTGGTCATCATTGTCACCAGTGATGGCAATGTGCAGAACCGTATTATTTTGGCGGAAAAACCCTACTCTGCCTCAGAGCTCACACAAGCCAGCAACTACTTCAACACGCATTTTTCTGGGCAAACCTTTGAAGAAGTACAGCAAAAACTGCATCAAGAGCTCAAACAAATGCAAACCGACATGAACCGACTCATGAGCGCTGCGCTCGACGTGAGTAGCAAAGCGGCTGAGAATGACAAGGATGGAGTAGTGATTGCAGGTGAGCGTAACCTGCTACAAGTAGATGACTTATCAACCAACGTCACTAGCTTACGAAAACTATTTGAAATTTTTGAACGCCGCACCAGCCTGATGCAATTGCTAGACAACAGCCAACGTGCCGAAGGCATACAAATATTCATCGGTGGCGAGAGTGGTTACTTACCATTAGATGAATGCAGCATGATTACCGCACCATATGAAGCAGACGGTCATGTAGTTGGCACATTAGGTGTTATTGGGCCAACGAGAATGGCCTATGAACGCGTTATTCCAATTGTAGACATCACTGCAAAATTATTATCCAGTGCACTGAACTCTAGCAATTGAACGTAAAACTAATTCCACGCGACTCAAGTGCGTGTATCTAACAACTTAAAGACCAATTTATGCCCTATTACAATCCAGAACCAAAATATGAGCACGGCGACCAAGCCAAAGTAGGCATTTTGCTTGCCAACCTAGGCACGCCAGATGAACCTACCGCTCCAGCACTCCGCAATTACCTTAAACAGTTTCTTATGGATAGACGCGTAGTCGAGATTCCACGCCTTATTTGGTGCTGGATTTTGTACTGCGTTATATTGGTTGTCCGCCCAAAGAAATCCGCTGAAAAATACGCCAGCGTATGGACTAAAGACGGTTCACCACTCATGGTGCATGCTCAAAAACAAACACAGTTATTACGTGGATTCTTAAGTCAAAAAATCCAATCGCCATTTGCAGTTGAAATCGGCATGAGCTACGGCAATCCCAGCATGCTATCTGCAATCGAATCGCTTAAAGCTCAGCATTGCAATAAAATCCTCGTATTTCCTTTATACCCGCAATACGCCGCTAGTAGCACAGCGGCTGCACTTGATGCTGTTTGGAAAACATTGCTTAAAATGCGTAATGTGCCAGCCATCCGTACTATCAGCAATTACCACGACCACCCCGCCTACATCAATGCACTTGCGCTCAGCATTCGCGAACATTGGCGATTGAATGGTCAATTAAATATTGAAGACGGTGAAAAATTGGTCATGAGTTTTCATGGCGTACCAAAATTTCACCTACTCAAGGGTGACCCTTACCACTGCGAATGCCATAAAACGGCACGACTACTGGCAGAAGCGCTAGGTCTAACCAAAGATGCTTATATCATTGCCTTTCAATCTCGCTTTGGCCGACAAGAGTGGTTAACACCATACTTGGCCAGCACACTCCAAAAACTGGGCAATGCCAAAACCAAACGCATTGATGTTATCTGCCCTGGCTTTAGCAGTGATTGTTTAGAAACATTGGAAGAGATCGCCATAGAAGGTAAAGAAATCTTCAGGCATGCAGGTGGTGGTGAGTACCACTACATTCCAGCACTCAATGAGAATGAAGCATGGATACATGCCATGACCACGATTGCCCTTGAGAATCTGCAAGGATGGGTCAGCACCGAATGGGATAGTGGAGATGCTAAAAAAGAAGCTGAGTTAAGCAAACTCAGAGCGCAGGCACTGGACGCACAAACTTTGGTCTCTAAACAATAAGCGTTATACTTTCACTTTAAATCGAATCAGATGAAATTATGATTGTAATCACTGGCGGCGCAGGCATGATAGGCTCTATCATCGCATGGCATCTCAATACAAAATTCAACCGTGATGACATGGTGATTGTTGATCGCATCACGCATGAAGATCAATGGCAAAACTTGGTCAAGCGCAATTATGTGCAATATCTAGACAAAGACCAGTTAATGCCTTGGCTAGAAGGCCGCAGTGACGTCACTGCCATTATTCACATGGGCGCCATCAGCGCCACCACTGAACGTGATTTTAACAAACTGGTCGCTGACAACATTCACTATAGTCAGCAGCTTTGGACTTGGTGTGTCAAGAATAATGCAGCATTCTTCTACGCCAGCTCAGCCGCTACTTATGGTGATGGTGCGCATGGCTATGATGACGCTTCCATCAAACACATTCGCCCGCTCAACGGCTACGGTTACTCCAAACACTTTTTTGACCAATGGGCATTACGTCAGGTCTCAGAAAATCAAACAATCCCTCATGCTTGGGCTGGCTTTAAGTTCTTTAATGTCTACGGCCCAAATGAGTATCACAAAGAACGCATGGCCAGCGTCGCCTTTCATAGCTACAACCAGTTCAAAGAGACCGGCACAGTTAAACTCTTCAAAAGCCACAAACAAGGCTATGAAGATGGCATGCAATTACGCGACTTTGTGTATGTGAAAGATGCAGCCGCAGTAGTTGCACACTTTCTGGACAAAGCTTTAAATAAAACGCCATGCGCAAATGGTATTTATAACATCGGGACTGGACACGCGCGTGCCTTTAAAGACTTAGCGACCAGCGTCATGACCAGTATGGGTAAAACGCCTAACGTAACCTACATTGATATGCCTGAAGACTTGCAAGGCAAATACCAGTACTTTACTGAAGCCAACATGGCAAAACTGCACGCCACTGGCTATACCCAAGCCTTTTATAGCCTAGAAGATGGCGTAAAAGACTACGTACAAAATTACTTAATGCATGACGATGCTTATTGTTAGAAAGCCATAATGACTATGTCTACTGAAACTTCACAACATAATTTTCTGCAGCGTGAGTTGCAGGAACACATCACTATGTTTGCCCAACTGCAAACAATACTTCCGCAAGTCGTTGCTGTAGCCAATGAGCTACGCGCCACTATGCAGCGCGGCGGTAAAATCCTAATCATGGGGAACGGCGGCAGCGCTGCAGATAGCCAGCACATTGCTGCTGAAATTGTCGGACGCTACAAAAAAGAACGTCGAGGCCTGCCTGCCATCGCGCTTACAACCGACACCTCTATCTTGACCTCAATTGGCAACGACTATGGTTACGACTATGTTTTTACCCGCCAAATTGAAGCACTATGCCGCCCAGAAGACACCGTGATTGGCATTACAACCTCAGGCAATAGCAAGAACGTGGTCAACGCTATTATTGAAGCCAACGCCATTGGCGCGACTACAATTGGTTTAACTGGCGGCACAGGTGGCAAACTATTGGATTTATGTAAATTCAATTTAGTCATACCTAGCAACAACACTCCACGCATTCAGGAAGCGCACATTTTTATCGGTCATAGTTTGTGCGATATGCTGGAAGCGGATTAAGTCATATGAATGCCAATTTAATCGAAACCGTTCGCCAATTCAGCCAAACTAATAAAACTGTATTGGTCATCGGGGATGTGATGCTAGACCGCTACTTAATGGGTAGTGTCCACCGCATCTCGCCAGAA
>DAIDAH010000050.1 GCA_027310735.1 Methylotenera sp.
GTGTTAGATCTACCAATCTCTAACACCAACCGTACTGTGGGTACGATGTTGTCGAATCAAATCGCGACCCGTTACGGCAATGCAGGCTTAGCGAATGACACGATTCGTGTGAATTTTACCGGTACATCTGGGCAAAGTTTTGCGGCATTCCTGTCTAAAGGCATTCCTTTTGACTTAACTGGCGAAGGTAACGACTACGTAGGTAAAGGCCTGTGTGGTGGTCGCATTGTGATTAAACCACCAAAAACATTCCGTGGCATTTCGCATGAAAACATCATTGTCGGTAATACAGTAATGTTTGGTGCAACAACAGGTGAAGCATACTTTAGAGGTGTGGCTGGTGAGCGTTTCTGTGTGCGTAACTCAGGGGCCACTGCTGTGGTTGAAGGCACAGGTAACCACGGGTGTGAATACATGACTGGCGGTACAGTTGTGGTGCTTGGTGTCACAGGCCTGAACTTTGCCGCGGGTATGAGTGGTGGCGTAGCGTATGTATACGATGAAGATGGCTTGTTTGCTAAACGTTGCAATATGGGCATGGTTTCTTTAGAGAAAGTTGAGCATGTAGACAACGTGGCCAAAGATGCAGTGCATCATCTTGGTCAGCCTGATGAAGTCACGCTCTTGGCTATCATTAACAAGCATGTTGAATATACAGATAGTGGACGCGCCAAAGCGATTCTTGCGGATTGGGATAATGCGCGTGGCAAGTTCGTTAAAGTCATGCCAAATGAATACAAGCGTGCATTGATTGAACTTGCTGAAGATAAAGCACTAGTCGCGGCTTAGTATCGTTTTTAATATGAAACAAGTAAAGAAACCCTTATGGGAAAAGGCTTTATAGTATGGGTAAAGTAACAGGTTTTATGGAATATGATCGTCTCTCAGAGGCGAATCTACCGGTTCAGGATCGCGTTAAAAACTACAAAGAATTTGTATTGCATTTAACCGACGATCAAGCCAAGCAACAGGGTGCGCGCTGTATGGATTGCGGTATTCCATTCTGCACCACAGGTTGTCCTATCAACAATATCATTCCTGATTGGAATGATCTCGTTTATAAGCAAGACTGGCGCGCTGCAATTGATGTGTTGCATTCAACTAACAACTTTCCTGAGTTCACAGGCCGGATTTGTCCAGCGCCATGTGAAGCCGCTTGTACCTTGAATATCAATGCTGATGCGGTGGGCATTAAATCCATTGAGCATGCGATTATTGATAAAGCATGGGAAAACGATTGGGTGACACCACAAGTACCAACCCATAAAACTGGTAAAAAAGTGGCTGTTGTCGGTTCAGGCCCAGCTGGTTTGGCTGCGGCGCAACAATTGGCGCGTGTAGGCCATGCTGTGGTTGTGCTGGAAAAAAACAGTCGTATTGGTGGCTTGCTACGCTACGGTATTCCTGACTTCAAAATGGAAAAGTCACACATTGACCGTCGCATGGCGCAAATGGCTGCCGAAGGCGTTGAGTTCCGTGTGAATCAACACGTAGGCGAAAACGTTAATGCTGATGCGTTGCTTACAGAGTTTGATGCAGTTATCTTGGCGGCAGGTGCAGAGCAGCCGCGCGACTTACCAGTAACAGGTCGTGAGTTGGATGGCGTGCATTTTGCGATGGATTTCCTAACACCGCAAAACAAAGTGGTTGCAGGCGATACCGTTCCAGATCAAATCAAAGCCACAGGTAAGCATGTGGTGGTGATTGGTGGTGGTGATACAGGCTCTGACTGCGTGGGTACATCAAACCGCCATGGTGCGTTGAGTGTGACGCAATTTGAGTTGATGCCACAACCGCCAGAAAAAGAAAACAAAGAATTAGTATGGCCTAATTGGCCGCTCAAAATGCGTACTTCCAGCTCACATGAAGAAGGCGTCAGCCGTGATTGGTCAGTGACAACGAAAGCACTGATGGGTGAAAATGGCAAAGTCGTGGCACTTAAAGGCGCACGGGTTGAGTGGAAAGACGGCAAAATGTCAGAGATCGCTGGTTCAGAATTTACAATTCCAGCAGATTTAGTCTTTTTGGCAATGGGTTTTGTGTCACCAATCCAAAAACTGCTCGAAGCGTTTGGTGTTGAAAAAGACCAACGTGGTAACGTTAAAGCCACAACTGATGGTGAAGGCTGCTATAAAACCAGTAAAGAAAAAGTATTTGCGGCAGGTGATGTGCGTCGCGGACAATCTTTAGTGGTGTGGGCAATTCGTGAAGGTCGTCAGGCCGCACGCGCCGTGGATGAATTTTTAATGGGTTCATCTGTACTTCCTCGATAATTAGAAATCGGCTGATAACAAATGTAGAAAAATAAAAGGATGCAAAGCAAAACAGCTTTGTGTCCTTTTTTTATTAGGGTCTTAAAATAAAATGAATCAATTACACAATGACACGTTCTTAAAAGCACTCATGCGTCAGCCAACTGACTACACGCCAGTATGGATGATGCGTCAGGCTGGGCGTTATTTGCCAGAATATCGCGAGACGCGCAAAACAGCTGGTAGCTTTCTACAGCTTTGCAAAAATGCACAATTTGCGACGGACGTGACGTTGCAGCCTTTAGACCGCTATCCATTGATAGATGCGGCTATTTTGTTCTCAGATATTCTCACCGTGCCTGATGCAATGGGCTTGGGGCTGTATTTTGAAGAAGGCGAGGGTCCTAAGTTTGAGCACACTTTGCAGGAAGAGGCTGATATTCAAAAACTGGTCGTGCCAGATATGGCGAAACTGCAATATGTGTTTGATGCTGTGACTAGCATCCGTACCGCTTTGAATGGTCGTGTGCCGCTCATTGGCTTTTCAGGTAGTCCGTGGACACTGGCAACTTATATGGTTGAAGGTAAGGGCGGTACAGACTTTCTGACCATTAAGAAAATGGCCTATGCACGTCCAGACTTACTACATCATATTTTAGAGACAACAGCACAAACCGTGATTCAATATTTGAATGCGCAAATCGCGGCGGGTGCGCAAGCTGTAATGATTTTTGACTCATGGGGCGGTGCGCTGTCACATGATGCTTATACTGAGTTTTCACTTAACTATATGCAAAAAATCGTGGCTGGATTAACCAAAGACAATGAAGGCCGCAAAGTGCCTAGCATTGTGTTCACCAAGGGTGGCGCGCTATGGTTGGAAGCGCAAGCTGAGATTGGCGCTGATGCATTAGGCTTGGATTGGGCGGTTGATATTGGTAGCGCACGTCAGCGTGTTGGTGGCAAGGTTGCATTGCAAGGTAACCTTGATCCTGCGATTTTGCTTTCAACGCCAGAAGCGATTGAAAAAGAAGTGGCAAAAGTGCTGAAAAGTTATGGTCATGGCCACGGACATGTTTTTAATCTTGGGCACGGCATTACACAATGGACGGTGCCAGAGAATGCAGCATCAATGCTGGCTGCCGTGCGTGAACATAGTAAGCAGTATCATCAGTAAAATAAAAAGCCCGCTAATCAGCGGGCTTTTTATTAGGTAATAACTAAATTTGATACATTTATTAGCGCAGTGACATCCGTTTTAAAGTCTCATCTTTGTCAATGATTTTATGTTTGAGTGCACCGGCAACATGTACGGCAACTACGACTAACAATAGAATGCCAACCACCTCATGCACTTCTACAAAAACTTCACGTAACGGATTATTGCCTAACCCTTTAATGACGCTGATACCAAACCACTTGATGCCATATTTACTATACGTAGCCATAATCACTCCGCTGGCAGGTAAAGCGACCATAAGCAAATAAAGTAGGTGATGCATGCCCGTAGCTAATTTCTTTTCCCATGCTTTGTATGAGGCCAGCGGTGCAGGTGGTTTATGCATAAAGCGCCAGATGACTCGCAAAGCAATCAAGGCTAGGATAGTAACGCCTAAAGATTTGTGTAAATTGAAATAGAATGTTCTTGGTGAAACTTCTGTAGCAAGATGCCAAGTGTAAATACCTAAATCGAATAAATCATATGCCATTTGCTTGGGCGCTTCTTTAGGTAAGTCTGACATGTACCAGCCCAAAGCAAACATAAAGAAAATAAAAATCGCGATGAGCCAATGTAAAATGACTGCGGTTTTAGTGTAGCGTGAAGACGTTTGAACCATAAAGGTAATCCTGTATATTAATTTGGTGCTCATGTGACAAGCGTCACAGCTAATAATTGCATGAAACCGTATCATTCTAACCAATAACATTAACGGCAGGAACAAATCATGCGAATTTTAATGATAACCATTAGCATGCTCGTGCTTATGGGCTGTGCGCATACTCAAGCCGAGCATGATGCTTTTGCTGTTGAGCATGTGGGAGCGGGTGTTTATGTACATCATGGCGCACATTTAGACATAGATACAGGGTATCAAGGGGATATCTGCAATATCAGCTTTGTGGTGGGTAGTAAGGGTGTGGCTGTAATTGATACTGGCGGTATCTTGAAGGTTGGTACTGAGTTGCGCATGGCGATACGCAAAGTGACGTCGTTGCCGGTGTTGTACGTGATTAATACGCATGTTCACCCAGATCATATTTATGGCAATGCAGCATTCCTAACAAAAAATTCACATGAGCCAGAGCCAATTTTTGTTGGGCATGAGAAGCTGGCAAAAGCCATGGAGCTACGCAAAGAGCAGTACGCAAGGCTTAATGCGCGTTTGCTAGGTGATGATGCAAAAGGTAGTGACTTGGTTAAGCCAACATTAAGTGTTAAAACGGATCTGGTGTTGGATTTAGGAGATAGAACGCTGACACTGACGGCTCATCCAAATGCGCATACCAATACTGATATCTCGTTGCTAGATAGTAAAACAGGAACCTTGTTTACTGGGGATTTGTTGTTTATTGAACGTACACCTGTGGTTGAAGGTGATATTAAAGGTTTGATTGCTGAAATTGAAAAACTCAAATCTAGCCCTGCTAAGCTAGTAGTGCCGGGACATGGACCTGTTGCAACGGACTGGGTAACAGCACTTTCTAATGAGCAACGTTATTTGAATGTTCTACTAAAAGATATTAGAGCCAGCATTAAAAATAATGATGGCATGGTGAAGGCCATGGATACTGCTGCGGCAAGCGAAAAAGGGAAATGGAAGTTATTTGATATCGCCAATCGGCGCAATGTGAATACACTCTACCCAGCACTGGAATGGGAATAATAAAAAACGGTGCAGAGATTATCTCTACACCGTTAAGTAGCGCTATCCGGCAATTACTTTTTCAAGTTATCCAGACTGCAAGCCATTTTGTCGTGTAGGGCAACCATGATTAAACCGCCAGCAATGGCAAGGTACTGTAAAGTGAAAATCAGGCCGTTCACTTCTTGCAGCTTCATAAATAAAGCAATAAACATGGCATAAACAGCTAATGTATAAGCACATGCTTTGGTTTTGTAGCCGAGTAATAAACCCAAGCCAAATACCAGTTGAATGAAAATAGTCAATGGTGCAAAAATGCCAGGCAGGCCATGCACAGCTAAATAGCCTGTGTAGGCAGCATAACCTTCTGGATTACTGGTGATTTGTGAGAGTGTTATCAAAACTGCGACTAAAAAGATTTGTGCGAGTAAAACTCTGGCGAATACTTCAATATAATTTTTCATCAATTTACTTTCTTAACGATTAGAGCGATTGGTTATTATAAAACGTTTAGTTTATGGCAAGTAACTTCAATATCATAGAAGCCAATTGGGCTGAGCACAAGCAGCAATTAATGCATATACGTACACAGGTCTTTATGCTGGAGCAACACGTGTCCGCCGATTTAGAGTGGGATGGCTTGGACGATACGGCAATACACTTATTGGCTGTAAATGATACTGGCGTAGCAATAGGCTGTGCGCGGCTACTGCATAACGGTAGTATAGGGCGTATGGCTGTACTGAAAGAGTGGCGCGGTGTTAGGGTAGGGTCTATGTTGCTGAGTGCTGCAATTAAGCGACATCAGCAACAAGGTGTAGATGCTATTACGCTGTCAGCGCAAATGCATGCCATGCTTTTTTATGAAAAAGCGGGATTCACCATTTGTAGCCAACCATATTTGGACGCCAACATATTGCATGTCGATATGCGTTTGATTTCAGGTAGATAATTTAATGGTTTTAAAACTACTAATACTTTTGTAGTAATACCTTTGTAAATTGCTTAAAGCTAGGCGATTCTATAAAATCCTGTAATTCGGATTTTAAGCATTTTGTGTTTAGTAGTTTTTACCCATCATCATTCAAGGATTATTCATGTCAAAAATCATTTTCAAAGCAGGCGAAGCGACTGTATATACAGAAGGTAAAGACGTTACAGCCGCTATGCCAGAAATCTTAATCGGTAGCGTAGATGGCCCAGTAGGCCAATCATTTGCTAACTTGATGGCACAAAGCAAAGGCCATACGTCGATGTTTGCGGTACGTGATATTAATCAACTGGTGCGCCCAGTATGTATGACCGTACCAAAAGTGACATTAAAAGGTAGCACAGATGTAGCCTTGTTCGGCGGTGTGGTACAAGCGGCAACAGCTGATGCGATTTTGGATTGTGTGATTGAAGGCATCATTCCAAAAGAGCAGGCTAATGACCTGTGCATCATCAGCTTGGTGTGGATTGACCCTGGTTGTATCGCGTTAGAAAAAGAAGGCAAGCTAGACAAAGCCGATATGTACAAAAACAACTACGAAGCGACTAAATTGGCGATTAAGCGTGCATTGAATGACGAGCCAAC
This sequence comes from Methylotenera sp., assembly GCA_027310735.1. Taxonomy (GTDB): domain Bacteria; phylum Pseudomonadota; class Gammaproteobacteria; order Burkholderiales; family Methylophilaceae; genus Methylotenera. Next base: position 6,693 of record DAIDAH010000050.1, read on the forward strand.
GATTGATGAGTTGATTGCAAACCGTCACAAAATCAAACATTGCATGTGGGAAGATTCATGGGATCAAAAGTAATTCCAGCTGTTAAGGAATAACCAATAAAAAAGCGGCCTAGGCCGCTTTTTTATTTTGTGGTTTAAAACTTGTGGGTTAAAGGTAGCAATCAGTTTTTTAGTAACAAGTCACGCAGGCTGCGTGTGGATTTAAATAGCGTCCAGCCACTGCGTAGCCATCTGGCTGCACGCGTATGGCGTAAGACGCCAAAGAGCGCGCTAGCACCTAACGCTAGAATCGGGTAGCGTTTCACATAGCGTGCCACTCTTATGCCTCGATCTACCATTGCCAAAGGCGTGCGTAAGGGCTCGATGTTTCGCGCCAAGGCAACGCGCTGTGCAGCCGCTTGCTCTATCAGCAACTGGCGGCGTTTGGCTAACTGCGCTAGTTTCTCGTTCATGGGCTTAATCTTTGTTGTGAATATGCTGCTGGTCTTTAATCAGCTCGGCCATGCTGGCCTCAAACATTCTCGGCATATTCTTGAGTGCGCGTATGGCTTTTATACACAAGATTGTTCCTGTGATTAGGAAAATCGCTGTGAGCATGCTGAGTGCTAGCAAGCGATATGTATCCCAAAATGCCACGACAACCAGAATAGCTAGCAATACCACGCCAAAACAAAGGCAGAAAAGGGATAAAAATACTGAGACAAGCAGAGAAATCAGTCGCTCACGGCCTTCTTCCAAGTCGGTTGAAAGTAGGTCTAGTCGTGTGTACACCAAGGCAACCAAGGTGGACGTTAGATTTTTTAGTGACGAGAGTAATCCCTCGCCAGCCATGTTGGTATCGTCAGCCAATTTATTCTAGCGCCGACCAATAAGTAAGCCAATCACAAGGCCAACGCCAGCGGCAACACCAACGGCTTTCCAAGGATTGTCATGTACATACTCATCTGTCGCTCTAGCTGCGATCTTGCTTTTTGCAATGAGTTCGTCCTGTGCATCAGCCATTTTCACTTTAGCAACAGCCAGAGATTCTTCTGCTCTGGTGCGTAGCGCTGCAATTGCATCTCCACCTTGATTAGCGGTTGCTTTGATGAGTGCTTCTGCGTCTGCTACTACAACCTTAAAATCAGCAATCAATTGCTCTTTTGTAACGTCAGTCATTTCTGTTCCAACGGGTAAGTTCTTAGTGCTCATGGTGAAGATCCTCCTCAAATTAGTAAATCGATACTACGTACAACGATGGGTTAATGCTACCCCTTGAATAGGGTTTCATCAAGCTATATGGGGCTATCTATTTATTTTGCAAGGATAGCAGGATTTTGCGCACTGGCGTTGGAATCGCTGCGCCTATTGCATCGTCAATGCTCAGCCATATTTGCATGGTCTCACCAACGTTAGTGTTAGGCCGGAGCACGTTTAATGGCTGTGGTTGGATGTGCAATTTAAAGTGGGTAAAAGCATGACTAAGTTTAGTCAAAGGTTTGTCTGTTTGTGCCAAGATGCCAAATCTGGTTTTAACAATATGCTCAATTAATGCTTCAGTTTGAGTGTCAGTATCGGCATCAATTTCAGGAAAGCTCCATAAACCGCCCCAGATACCGGTTGGCGGGCGCTTTTCCAGCATGATTTCATCACCGCAGCGTAATATCAGCATGGTGGTGTTTTTTTCAGGAATCGTTTTACGTGGCTTGGGGGTTGGTAGCGTGTGCACGCGTTGCTGCGCATAGGCTGTACAGCTATTCATTAATGGACATGCATCGCATTTTGGTTTGCTTCTGGTGCACAACGTTGCGCCTAAGTCCATCAGCCCTTGTGTGTAAGCAACCATGCCTGCCTTGGGTAATAGGCTCTCTGCAAGTAGCCATAACTGCTTTTCAATTTGCGGCGCGCTAGGCCAGCCTTCAACCAAGAAATGCCTAGCAAGAACACGCTTTACATTGCCGTCTAAAATGGTTTGCACTTGATTGAATGCGAATGAAGCGATTGCGGCGGCAGTAGAGCGACCAATGCCGGACAATGTTTGTATGGTTTCGAAGTCTTGTGGAAATTGCCCGTGATGCTCATCCATAATCGTGACAGCGGCATTGTGCAAGTTTCTGGCGCGCGAGTAATAACCCAAGCCGCTCCAATGTTGCAGCACTTCATCCTGTGTGGCATTAGCAAGCGTGGCAATGTCAGGAAAGCGTTGCATAAACTTGCTGTAATAGCCAATCACCGCCATGACTTGGGTTTGTTGCAGCATGATTTCAGAAACCCATATGGCGTATGGGTCTGTGGTATTTTGCCAAGGCAAATCATGTCGCCCATGCACTTTTTGCCAAGTGATCAGGCGATGTGCAAAGTCAGACATGAGTTTTGTTATTAAGCCTTGGTATCAGTTTATTTATTAGAGCCATTGCTGGGTATGGCTTAAAAGTTGAGTAGTTTTTTAAGTTTCTGAGCAGCTTGTTCTTTGGCTTGATCTTCTGCAGATTTAGGTGCTTCGGCTGGTGCTGCTGGTTGGCTAGGTGCCGCGCCAGTGCTAGTGGTTGTAGAGCTGGATTTCTTGCCTAATAGGCCTTTTAGCGCATCAACTTTGTTACCACCACCAATCAACTCTTGCACTGCTGCACCTTTATCGCCGCCTACTTTATCTAATAACTTGGCTTTGGCTACGGCTGTGCCGATAGATGCAAAGTCCATTCCATATTTAGGGTTGGAGAATGTGCCAGTAATTTTTACTGGGATAGACAAGCCTGCTAATGAGTCTAAATCTGCACCGCCTTGGCCTTTCAGTGATTTGACTACGGTAGGTTTGGCTAGGTAGTTGATGGTTTCGTTGCCAATATCAATATCGCCACGGCTATCACCTTTACCTAAGCGCAAAATGGGGGCTTTCATGGCAAGGTCTTCGTTATGTGCAACGCCATTTTTGATATCAAACGAGGCAGTTAACTCACTGAAGTCTGTTTTTTGGGTTTGATCCGCACCAAGGCTGCTTTTATCTTTCATCACATTAAATTTGGATTTAACGTCACGAATCGTACCAGCGATGTCTATGCCCTTAACAGCACCATCAACCAGATTGATAGCGGCCTTGCCCGTAAGTGTTTTTTTTAGCGCGTTGACGCTATCGCCAGAGGCGTTAATGTCAACATTCAGAGTGCCTTTGCCATCTAGCATGTCGTTGTTGATGGTATCTACAAGCAAAGGGCCAATGGCAATGCCTTTCATATCTTGCTTGAAGCTGATGCTAGGCGTGCTGCGCGCGTCTATTTTAAGCGCACCATTCATGCTACCTTGGTACAAATTTGCAGAAAGTGGTGCTAGGGAGGCAACGCCGTCAGCCGCTTTCAAGTCAATACGCACGTTGGTCGCTTTGGTTTTGCCGTATTTGAATTTGCCGATACGTATGCTGCCATCTGCATTCAAGGCTTTTAATGCGCTTAAATCGATTTTCTCATTACCTGTCTTGGCTTCTTTAGGCGCTGGGCTAGCTGAGACATATTTATCTACTTCTAGCTGGTCGATATTCAAGTCAAACGTATAAAGCGGTTTTGCAAAATGGCTGATACCCAAGCTGCCTTTGATTTGGCTGTCGTCCAGTTTTACATTCAGGCCAGTCAGCGCCAGTTTTTCACCATCCGCCTTAATATTGACGTTCAGGCCAGACAGACGATATTTGTCATACAAAATGCTGCCGATATTCAGCTTGCCATCTAACAATAGGGCGCTAAGCGCACTTAAGTCAGCTGGCTTGTCGCTGCTTTTTGCAGGTTTATCGGATTTAACGATTAACTTGTTAAGATCAAGTTTATCAGCGGTGAGATTAAATTTGATGCTTGGCTTTTTGAAGCTAGCTACCGCTACATCGCCATTAAGTTTGGTGTCATCAATATTCAAAGCGAACTTGCTGCTGGCTAGTTCATTTTTAATATCGGTGTGTGCGCTTAAATCAAAGCGGCCTTGCATGCTGCCATTTGGCAGGCTAGGGTCTTTAATATCCAAATTGCCGGCAAGTTTTGGTAAATCAAAAATCATACTTTCCAAGTTGCCATTGAACGGTGAGGAAAACTTACCATTGATGGTGCGCTTACCTTGAGTGCCTGAAATATCACCGGAAATCCCACTGCTTTGCAAAGCTTTAGGTGATCCTTTAATGTCAGCCAATACTAGGTTAGCTTTCATCGTATCGCCCGCTTTTTCTTGCACTAAGCTGACGGTGACTTGTTTGCTGGTGACTTCATCTTTTTGCGCAACTAAAGCTGGGGCATTTAAATCGATGCTGATTTTAGCGCCGCTAAACTGCCCAGAAGCGGCCAGTTTCAAGCTATCAATCAAGAACTCTTTGGTTTCAGGTTTTGCATCAATGTCGCCGCTTGCGGTAATGCTGACATTTTTACCGCCTAGCAAATCGCCTTGAATTGCGGCATCTAGGCCTTTAGCTGAAAAGTGCTTGGTTTCCGGGTCGGCCAAAAAGCTACCTTTGATTTTAGCATTGGCAGAAACGGCTGGTTGATTGGCTGTAATTGCAAAATCTGTGGCTAAGTCGATAGGTTCAGCCAAGGCCACATGACCAGATTTGAGGTTGAATTTAGAGATGCTGTATTTAGCACCAGTACCTTTGTCGCTATAGGAGATGGCTGAGTTTGTGACGTTGATACCGTCAATATCAAATTTGATGTCTTGAGATTCTTTATCATCTTTGCTGAGTAGATCATCGAAATTGGTCGTGCCATCTTTGTATTTAACGATGTTGGCGCGTGCACCATCCACGTAAACCGTATCTACAATCAACTGTTTTTTGAGCAAAGGTAATAATGCCAGTGAAACTTTAACATTATCTACTGCCGCGAATTCGGTGCTGTTTTGATGTTCGGAGAGTGAAACTTTACCTAAGTTGGCACCGATTTTTGGCCAAAAGGCTAATTTAATGTCGCCATCCAGTTTTAAGGTTCGATTTTTCTTGGCCTGAACTAAATCAATGATTTGTTGCTTGTAATCGTTAGGATTAAATGTGGCGGCCACAAAAGCCATGCCAATCAGGGCCAGGCTAATTAAGCCTGCTAGGCCATATGCTGAGTATTTTAGTAGTTTTTTCATGATGTACTCACTAAGTTCGTATTAAGTTGATCAAGTTATAAGTTAACCAAAGCTATCAGTAAGATGATGTGTTACTTAAAATACCAAATGACAATTAACCCTAAAGCAATTCGATACCATGCAAACACTTTGAAGTTATGCGTGGCTACAAAGCGTAGTAAAAATTTAATCGCCACTAAAGCTGAAACAAATGCTGTAATAAAGCCTACGGCAAACATGCCAAAGTCTTCTAAGGCAAGGAATTTCCAGCTTTTAAGCAAATCGTAAGCGGTTGCCGCAAACATGATAGGTATGGCTAACAAGAAAGAAAACTCAGTTGCAGTCTTGCGATTTAAGCCAAACATCATGCCGCCCAGAATGGTAGCGCCAGCTCGAGATACCCCCGGGATGAGCGCTGCTGCTTGTGCAAAGCCTACTTGTAAGGCTTGTTTGCGGCTCATGCTATCAATAGATACTGTTTTTGCTTTGAGTGGCAATTGCTCAATTGCCAAAATAGCAACACCCCCGACAATAAGTGCTACGGCTACTGTGAGCGGTGAAAATAGATAGGCTTTAATTTGCGCATGAAAAGCCAAACCTAACAATGCCGCTGGTAAAAATGCAATCGCGAGCTTCAATATAAACTCTTGCGACTGATTCGTTTGGCCTTGATGTTGGTTGGTAATGTGTAACGCCGTATCTATCAACTTACGGCGATATTCCCAGCATACGGCTAAAATGGCACCGAGTTGAATGACAATATCAAATACCTTGGCTTTGTCATCGTTAAAGCCGAGCAAATCGCCCGTGATGATTAAATGCCCGGTGCTGCTAATTGGCAAAAACTCTGTTGCACCTTCAACCAAGCCTTGAATAAAGGCGTGGAATAGTAAAATTAAATCCATATAGTTACTCTAAAAATAAAACGCTGCAATGTGCAAGGGTACTGACTTTCTGCAAAGTCCGTAGAGCCTTTACTTCATCATGTCCATGAGTGCTGCAAGCAAGTTGCCGGGATTGGCAGGGACGACACCATCAGGCGTCATTTTATCGACCATGTTAGGTAAATTTTCGGCAATATTGCTACTTAGAAGTTCAGGACTGATACCAAATTTAGTGGCAATTTCGGCAACGACACTGCTACCGAGTACGCTAGTAATTTGCTCGGCAGTAATTGGTAAGTTTGTACCCTTGCTTACCCAGGATGCTGCTTGCTCTGCCATACCGTTTTGTTGGAATTTTTCTAAAATGCCAGGCAAGCCACCATTTTGGTTGAATAAGTCCATGGCGATTTGCGCCATTTTGCCTTGTTCGCCGCCTACTTTGCTTAAAACCGCACCAGCTAGGCTGTCAAATAAACCCATGATAAATCCTTAGTATTAGTTATTAGTATTGATTCGAGTGTTACTTAAAAACGTTCTTCCTGGCGTAGATAGCGCCATTGTCCAACCGGTAATTTACCTAAATTCACGCTGCCGATACGCACGCGTTTTAAACCGACTACATGTAGGCCGACCATTTCGCACATGCGGCGGATTTGGCGTTTTTTGCCTTCACGCAACACAAAGCGCAATTGGTCTTCATTTTGCCAACTTACTTTTGCTGGTTTGAGTTTTTCGCCATCTAAACTGAGGCCGAAATTAAGCAGCTTCATATTGGCATCGGTTAAGGTGCCTTCTACGCGCACTAAGTATTCTTTCTCAACAGTAGAGTCCTCGCCAATCAATTGGCGCGCCACACGGCCGTCTTGAGTAAGCACTAACATTCCTGTAGAGTCAATATCCAAGCGGCCTGCTGGCGCTAGGCCGTGCAAGTATCTGCGTTGAAACTCTTTAGGGTTGTGCTTGTGTAGCTCTGGATCATCTTCCCACTGGTTATCTGGGTGTACCAATACAATCGCTGGTTGGTAGCCATCTTCAGCCTGACCGCTCACATAGCCCACAGGTT
>DAIDAH010000051.1 GCA_027310735.1 Methylotenera sp.
GGTGTAGTAATCTACACCTAATAAGCGCCTGGTCAAAATTCAACGCGCACAGGTGGTCATTTTTAAACGCGCGTCAACACTTCAATGTTTTGTTTTTCACCTAGACGAACTAGCTTGGATAAACTTAAGTGGTAACGATTAATATCTTCTGGTGAAATGTGTCGTGAAAGTGGGCGTGACAGAAGCTTTTTTCGCTCCATCCCCAGCAGGTCTGCAGCAGTAAAGTTAGCTTCAGTGATCAAGCCTTCTAACGTTAAAGTGAGGTAGCCGACTGGTGCAAACTCAAATAAGCTAAGATATTGATCCCGAGACTCCTCTAGCGCAGCATGTGTTCTACGCAACTCTTCATTTTGCATTTCCAATTCAATTTGATGCACATGTAATTCATGTACCAGACTATCAAAAGACTCAACGACTGGTAGTTTTTCTACGGGTAGTTTCGCTTGCTTTAATTCTGCGTCCTGCCTTAAGTTAAGGCGTTCATAAGGTGTTTTACGTCGGCCATCTATCGAATTAGGTTCTCGTCTGTCAATAAAATTGACGTTATCGAATTTATCTGTTGTTATTTTATCGGATGGTTTGTCGCTACTCATGAGACCTCCTTAATCGCCAATAAAATAAGTTGTACATTGCTGGTTTTATTGACAATGCGACGTGCATTCAACAACATCTTATGATGACCTATTATAGGGAAGTCATGTTCAACCAGATAGTTATCAAACACTGATCCATGTGTTACCACGGCTTCCAGTAGAGATCGCAATGCCGGAATATCCCATTGACGGTTACCTAATTCATATATCGGATTTTGAATCACCTCGTCAGATTTTACTTTAAATACATCGTAGAATGATTGGCTTACAGAGATTACTTTTAGTTCATTATTGAGCACAACAAGGGGTTCACGTACAGTGTTCACAATGCCTTCAGCTAACAATAATGACTCTCGCATGGCAACGGATTTTATATTTAAGGTAATATCAGTAAAGGTCAAGACCACGCCATCAATCACATTATCTACGCTACGATACGGTTGAATACGAGCCAAGTACCATACACCATTGTTATTACACATCTCTTGTTCATAAGACACTAAAGTCTCCAGCACTTCTTGCGCTGGGGGTAATAAATCATTACCTTCCAGATTGGTTTTGATGTCTCCTAAATGTCGGCCTACATCCGTGGTAGCTAGGCGATAGACACGTGTGGCTTCGCGCGTAAATCGGCGAATATGCATCTCTCGATCAAGAAAAATAATACCGATATTCACATTGTCAAGCAGGTTTTTCATGTCATTCTGCATGCTGGACAATTGTTCGATGTTGGATTGCAACTCATTGTTAACTGTAATCAACTCTTCGTTTACAGACTGTAACTCTTCTTTTGACGTTTCCAGTTCTTCGTTAGTGGATTGAAGCTCCTCATTAGTAGATTGCATTTCTTCATTGCTTGAGAGTAACTCCTCATTAGAAACTTGTTGTTCCTCAATGGTGGCTAGCAGTGTTTCTTTGGTGTGTGCCAACTCCTGCTCTAATACATCAATCCGTAATTGTGAAGTACTTTCAGTGATTTTCCGTGTCCGTCTAGGTTTGGGATGCACCGTTTCAACATCTTGAAAACTAAGCAGCAGAAGGTCTTCACTCGCCTCTGTGCCTGCTAATTTTCGCAAACTGAATGTGATGGTAGATAGACTTCCATTGGCTTTTATTGAAACTTGCTTATTTAATACTGCTGCACCATCTTTAGATGCAGCATGGATCGCTGAAAGCAGTTCAAGCTGCAAACCTTCGCGCGCCATTTCAATTACATTCAGCGTGGCTTTTCCCGGTGCAGGGCGTAAGTATTTTCCTGTATCACCGTGTACATATAGAATATTGCCTTGTATATCGGTAACTACTGAGGCTGGAGCAAAAAACTGCAGCAACATACGTCTTGATAGTTCAATAAAGTTTGTATCTCGAGGTTTTGGTATCAAGGTGTCTGGTGATTTTATGCTACTTGTTGATCCCCATGATGCTCCGTTTGCCAATAGTTTCCGTGCAGAAACTCCGCTATGTACAGCACGATAAATCTTCCATTTACGGCTCAATGACATAAACAATTCCGCATGATTTCCTATACTTTCTGACGGTGAAAGTAAAAGCACTCCATCTGGCTTGAGTGCGTAATGAAAAACAGGTATTAACTGATTTTGCAGAGAAGGTTCTAGATAAATCATCAAATTGCGGCAGGTGAGTAAATCTAGCTTGGTGAACGGTGGATCCTTAATGACATTCTGCACAGCAAATACAATCATCTCTCGAATTTCTTTTCTAACTCTATAACCTGCATCCTCTTTGGTAAAGAAGCGGCGTAGTCGCTCAGGAGAGACATCCTGTGCAATATTAGGTAGATAAATGCCAGCCCGTGCAACGGCAATAGCGTCGTCATCAAGATCCGTTGCGTAAATCTGAGTTCTGAAGTTTTGATGATTTTCATCCATCCATTCACGAATCAACATGGCGATAGAGTAAGCCTCTTCCCCTGAAGCACAGCCAGCAACCCAGATGCGCAGAACATAACTCTCGGGTTTACCTGCTAGTAGTCGCGGTAAAATATTATGCTTGATCTCGACAAATACTTCAGGATCTCGAAAGAAACTGGTGACGTTAATGAGTAACTCTTTAAACAATAGTTGTGCCTCGACAGGACTTTCCTTGAGATAGCGCATATAGGTATCTGCATTTTCAATGTTATGCAGCGACATGCGTCGTTCAATACGGCGAGTGATTGTGGTTTTTTTATATTGAGAAAAGTCGTGACCACAAGTACTGCGTAACAGCATTAAAATATGATTGATATCATTAGTAGTGAGTATTGACGGCGCTGTTTCATGAGGTGTTATCAGATGATGCAAATCCCGCATCAGCATTTGCGGTATTTCTTCTACAGGCAATACACAGCTCGCATAACCAGCATGGATGGCACTGGTTGGCATGCCATCAAATTTCGCTGTCGCAGGGGCTTGCACTAATGTAATACCACCAGCACCCATAATAGAACGGAGACCTAATGTACCATCAGTGCCCGTACCGGAAAGCACAATGCCAATGGCATTCTCGGCTTGATCTTCAGCCAGAGAACGCATGAATGCATCAATTGGCATGCGTTGCCCGCGAGGCTCTGCGGGCATGTTGAGTTGAAGCTTTCCATGGAGTATAGCCATGTCACGGTTAGGTGGAATCACATAAACATGGTTTGGCATCACTGCCATTTGGTCTTGAGCTTCAACTACGGGCATATTAGTTGAGCGTTGTAAAATTTCGGTAAGTGTACTGCTATGGCTCGGGTCAAGGTGTTGCACCAATACAAATGCCATACCACAATCTGGTGCAAGGCGACGAAGAATTGACTCGAACGCTTCTAACCCTCCAGCAGAAGCTCCCATAGCAACGATAGGAAAATCAACTTCACTCGTGGCTTTATTCGATTGGGTGTCTACTGATGATTGTTTAGTGGATTTTTTGGATACGATTTTGTCTGCCACAATAACCTTTTTCAAGCATCATTCATTGTAAAAATAAATTAGATATTACTCTAATAGAAAATCTTAAAGTGCACTATATCACAAGGTGATAATTGATGTGAAAGCCTGTGTTTGTAAGGACTAAACCACTTTTCTAGATAATTATTTCAGCTTATTAACTTAATTTCAGATCATCTATTGATACCGGTTTACCAAATAAATATCCCTGATATACCTGACAGCCATTTTTCTCCAGAAAATTACGCTGCTCATCTGTTTCTACGCCTTCAGCAATGACTTTTAGGTTCATATTCTGTGCTAAAACGACTATTGCCCTAGCGATTGCAGCATCATCTGTATCCAATAAAACATCATCAACAAATGATTTGTCAATTTTCAACTCGTCCAGTGGTAATCGTTTCAGGTAACTTAGCGATGAATAGCCTATACCAAAGTCATCTAAAGCAAAGCTGACACCTTTTGATTTCAGTAAATTCATTTTTGTAATTGTGGCTTCAATATCATTTAATAAAACACTTTCTGTAAGCTCCAGTTTGAGTCTATATGGGTTTGCTCCAGTTGACTTTAGTATGCCAAGCACCTGATCGACAAAGTCTGGCTGATGTATCTGGCGCACACTCACATTGACTGACATCGTGAGTTGAGAGGTTTCTGGCTTACTGTTCCAAGCAACCAATTGCTTACATGCCGTTTCAAGCACCCAGTAGCCTAACTGTACAATTAGCCCATTCTCCTCAGCTAAATGAATAAATTTAGTTGGCGGCACTAGGCCATTTTCTGGATGCTTCCAACGCACCAGTGCCTCAACACCTAATAGTCGTCCATGATTATCTACTTGTGGTTGATAGTGGAGAATAAACTGTGAGTCATGAATTGCTTTACGCATACTATCATCCATCAATGCCCGTGCATTGATGATGGACTGCATGTCTGGGTCAAAGAATCGGATAGTGTTGCGCCCTGCCATTTTAGACTCATACATGGCAATATCCGCGCGCTTGATTAACTCATCTACTGAGTTTGCATGATGATTAAATAAAGTGACACCAATGCTTGGCGTGCTAATGTATTTGTAGCCAGACAGCAAATAAGGCTGATTCAATGTTGTCAGGATTTTTTCCCCCACAATCTCTGTCTCAGTCAAGGCAGCTTTGGTGTTTTCATTAATATTTTCCAGCATGACCACAAACTCATCTCCGCCAAGGCGAGCGACCGTATCACCATCACGCACACAGCCTAAAAGGCGATTTGCAACTTGTTGAAGCAGCAAGTCACCCATGTCGTGACCGTGTGTATCATTGAGTGTTTTGAAGTTATCCAGATCAATAAAAAGCAGTGCACCATGTTTCAGTGTGCGGGCACTTGTTGCTAATGCTTTATTCAAGCGATCCATAAGTAGTCGTCGGTTAGGCAGTTTTGTTAACGAGTCATAAAAAGCCAGCTGTTCAATTTTCTCTTCAGCCTCCTTACGCAGGGTAATATCAGTCATAGTGGCAACATAATTAGTAATAATGCCATTTGAGTCTTTGACTGCTGTCACAATAATATGCGCTGGATACGGTTCACCGTTTTTGCGCCTATTCTTGATTTCACCTTCCCATGACCCTGACTTATTAATACTGTTCAAAATGGCAGAGAACAGATTGGCCGTATGCAAACCCGGACTAAGCATATTAGGCACTCTGCCAACTAACTCATCTGCCGTATAACCACTAATGCTGGCAAATGCACCATTGATCTTCAGGACAACACCTTTAGCATCGGTAATCAATATGCCTTCCTGAGACTCAAAAGCAATGGCTGCAATACGCAGATCAGCCTCAGCCTGTTTACGTTCACTCACATCTTGAACAATGCCTCGCATAGAAGTAGGTACACCATCTGTGTTGTAATCAGCTTGCCCTTTTGAACGTATCCAGTGCACACTTCCATCCGTTGATATGACGCGATATTCCACATCGTAGGGGGTACCATTTTTAATGTGGCTTTTTGTTGCATCTATTAAACGTTGACGGTCTTCAGGATGCACTATTGATAAAAAGTATTCCCAGGTGGGCGATGTTGGGGCAGAAACCCCAAGTAAGGCCTCGCAATTTTCTGACCATTTTTGCTGATTGGTAATCAGATCAGCCTCCCATGTGCCTATACCACCACCAGCTTGACTAAGGCGCAAATGAGCTTCGCTTTCACGTAATGCTTGATCACGATGACTTATCTCAGTAAGCATGTTATTAAACTCATCAGTAAGCAGGCCTATTTCATCATCAGTAGTTTTATCAACGCGTTGCGTGTAATCACCACCGCTTGTAATCTTGCGTGCCATAGCAACAATCTGCTGAATAGGCTGTGTGACTTTGTAGGAAAGTCTCCTAGCCATAATAATGGCTATAACAAGTGCAGCCACAATGGCGACTGCCATTTGCAACAGCATAAAAAGCATTGACTCCCATTCTGAGTTCAAGCTGAATGCAACGGTTAATGTGCCTAGTGGCTGCTTATCAAAAGAAATAACCCGATTGACAACTAAATTATGTTTCACTGGCAACATAAGTGTTAGTGCTCTGATATTGGTATCAGCTTTTTTGATTGAATATTGCGCTAACACTTGATTTTTCATATTTCGGACTTCTGCATAATAAATACTTGAATTCGCACGCAGACTATGTAATGACTCCTGCGCGCCCTTCTTATCCATAAAAATCAACGGGCCTTCAAGACTATGTCCGGTAGCATCGGCAAGCACTTCTAGATTTTCTCCCGCATGTTTTAGATGAACATGGATAGTCAACCATGCGTTAACAACAAACACCATGAGCATCGCACTTATCAGCACGGTCGTGATAATCAATGCCATTTTTTTACTTATTGAACTACGCGTTGCTGGCGTAGCACCTGTACTTGATTCGCTTGATTGCTTTTGCGCTTCAGGCGCTGGACTAGACGTGTTAGTTATTGGCACATTGTGTTTTGAAGCTATGGGTATCTTGGTTGCTATTGGCTTCATTTTATTTACCTCAGTACACGTTCCGTGCGAGCTTAAGCATCTTGAAGCTAAAACTAAGGCCAGAAGCTTTGGCAGCAGTTTGGTTAATATCAAAAGCCATGCGATCAAGGTGTCTGGTCAGTAGAATATGGACAGCATCGGGGCTGAAATTACCTGATTCGGAAATGGTAAGCACTGGTGAGTCTTTTAGCTTTTTGGTAATGGAATTTATCTGGTCTTGTTCACTTTCGCCAATAAGTAACACTTGACAACCACGTGCATCATCAGCCGATGTGACACGCTCTATTCTTATTGTTGCACCGTTAACACTACGCCCTTCATAAGTTTTCATTTGCGGAAAATAAGTGCTTTCACCTAAGACGCACATACGCAAGTAGTTGTTGTTCTTTGGCCACGTAACAAATAATGTGAAGTTGTAGATAAAGGCTGCCTTTAACTCACAGATCTCTATCGTATCTGTGGCAAGAGCACTTCCCATAGGCAGCAATAACATCCCCCAGAAAAAATATATAAATTTTTGAATATTACGAGTCATTAGTCTGTTAAAACCTATAAATAGCTTTAAGACGGATCTGGCGACCATCCTGCCGAATTGTGTTTTGCCAGTTAGAATCCGATGTTGGCTGGCTATATTGTTTGTCGAATAGATTGTAAATACCCAATGATAGTTCTGTGCCCTTGATCCATTTATTGGCCGTTAAATTCAAATTGGATAACACATACCCGCCTGAATATGTCCCATTTATAATGGTTTCGCGCTTGCTGTAAGATTGAAGCTCATAACCCAAGCTTAAGCCCGTTACTGGCAGTGGGCTTGAGAAGTTAAGTTTACCCATTAGGTGTGGGGAGTTATGTAACGTAACGCCACCAGAGTATTGGGCTGTTTGGTAATTTAGGCTCCCACGCAAGCGGCCACCTCCACTCCATGTTTTATCTATGCCAACCTCAATACCATGTGCGTTAACATCATTATCATTTTTAAACTGTAAAAGGCCACTTACGGAGTCGGTTGTTTGTACGATTGGTCTTTGCATGTTCCATTGATAGATTGAGCCATGTAAACGCAAGCTAGGGGAAACACGCTTATCCACTACTAACTCCAAGGTGTCGATCGTTTCATTGATTAGATTAGGATTAGCTGTCTGATATTGGTCAGCATAATCACGTTCATAGGCATTGGGTGCACGATAAGCGCGCCCGTACATCGTTTTAATTGTAGTTTCTGATGTTGGTTGCCATATCACACCTAAGCGCGGGCTTAACGTTTGCTTGGTGAAACTGTTACGATCGATACGTAACCCTACTGTTAAGCTCAGATGCTCACTTAGTGCCCATTCATCTTGCCCATACAGCCCCTGACGCCAGCCTGAGCCAGTAATATTTGCATTCTTTAAGGGGTCTGTCAGATGATTAAAATCTGTAAGTGTTTGGTCGCGGCGGCCATTATCTTGATATTCCAGCCCCAGCATTAGCTTATGATGTCGCAATGCTGTAGATAACAGGCGTAATTCACTTCCCCACCAGTCGCTGGATCCCGTGTATTTAAAGTGCTCTCCACTGGAGTGACCTTCACCTGTGTAGCGTTCCCGCCCAGAAAATAACCGACCAGATAACTGCAAAGTATCATCTGAAAATTTATCTTGATACTGCAATTGCGTAAGCATGGATTTATCTTGCTGATACTGGCCTGGAACTAGCGGATCATTTAAGAAATCCGCTGTTGGGTCATCCTTACGTCGATTACCATAGCTAAAGTCAAACGACCAAGGCCCTCTAGCCAATTGAGCAAAATATTCTTTATCACGCTCTCCATCCATATCATTGGCGATACCAGAAATGCCAGATTTGCCATAGTCAAAAAACAGGTTATCACCTTTTGATTTATAGCCACTGGCAGAAAGCAATATATCTAAGCCGTTATCTAGCTTTTTACCCCAAGTAGCGCGCCCTTCTTTTGCCGCTTGTGGGCTTTGGTAGGCTGCCGCTAATTCAGCACCATCTACACTGGCACCACTACGAGTGACTATATTGATGACGCCAAATAACGCATTCTGTCCATAGACAGCGCTGCCTGGTCCAGGAATAAACTCAATACACTCGACTAAATCCAAGTCAATTTGAAACTCCCTGCCGATGAGGGCTTGGTCATAAACCGTATCATTGACTCGATTGCCATTAATAGTAAGCAGTACGCGAGAGTTGTAGTCTCCAGGCACCCCTAAACCTCTAGTGCCTATGTAGCTGTATTGGCGGTCATAGGTAGAGTACATGCCTGGCAAGCTATTTAAGGCTTCACTTAGCGTACGCCAACCGAAGGCTTTTATTTCATTACGGCTAATGACGCTGACGGCGGCGGCAACCTTACCTTGCTTTTGCTCATATTTGGATGCACCAGTGATGCTGACTTCTAGTAAGTCTTCAAGTGTAAAGTCTGAAAAATCAGTCGCATTTGCTGTCGATGGCGCACAAGCGAATAGGCTAAAAAAGAACCAATACGGACGATGAGTAGCGATTGTTTTCATTACGCATCCTTTTTTTCTTAACCTCTTAGTTAGCGTATCTGTTTATTTACAGTGCAAATAAACCTTTTAATTAAGCACTTACCATCATTAAATGAAGTACGAGCCTATCAAAGTTAACGGCTATTCATTTAGTAATCACGGTGCTAGAAGTTATATGGAAACTTAACTCCCACAGTGATATCCGGCGCATCTGGCGTAACACCCATACCCACGTTGGCCACCATAGACAGTTTGTCTGACATGGCATAAGTTACACCAAAGTTAAGTGAACCAGCACTAGAGTCACTCCCAACGACATTCGTCCAACCAGTATTTCCTGATTTAATTCGTGATTGCTGCGCAAAACGATGTGCGTACGACATGCTCATACTCATGCGATCATTCAGTGCAAATGCCAAACCTCCGCCTAACTGGTATGAATCACCAAGGTCAACTTCGCCAGCAGTAGTTGTGCCCTTTATTGAGCTGATATCATCGAACTTTTGAGCAAAGTTATGCGCGTAGCCTATATTCGCA
Source organism: Methylotenera sp. (assembly GCA_027310735.1). Classification (GTDB taxonomy): domain Bacteria; phylum Pseudomonadota; class Gammaproteobacteria; order Burkholderiales; family Methylophilaceae; genus Methylotenera. The sequence goes on from DAIDAH010000051.1 coordinate 9,569, forward strand.
AATAGAATGGCTGGGTCGATTGTTTTCACAAAAGTGACCCCTGTCGATAGCGTCCATATACCATTTCCGGTAGGAAGTTCTTCTGGCGTGGTTAAATTATTATTGGCTGGATCAGGTTGGATAATCTTGATTCCAAATGGATCTTTCCCAGTTGGCGCTTTGATTCGTACGTTTAAAACGACATCGGGGCTTGTTGGTGTTTCTGGGAATAATTTATAGTACATACCAGCACTTACGTCACCAATGTTTGTTTGATTGACGTCATATTCACCCAGCGCAGAAGCACTGCCGCCAACACCGCCTGATTGAAATGTTGACTTGCGGTAGAGAAACGGTGCATTAAAGTCAAATTGCAAACGATCTGTCACGCCATAGCGACCAGTCACGTCAAATTGCCAGATGTCTGACTTCACGCGATCTAGCTTGATATTCCCTAGGAAAATTGCATCCAGCGCAAGAAAGCCATTCAGTATTAACTCTCTACGATCAGAATGGCTATAACTAACCCCAGTTTCAAGGGTAAAGGTTTGATTGAAGAGTGCATTTTGTTCACGATAAACCGCCTCAGCACTATGTGAAGCTGGCGCCTCTTTAACGACAGGCTCTTCACCCTGAGTTGATTGATTTTCTTCATTGGTATTGGCGCTGCTATCGGTAGCGACCACTGTTTTATTCACAGCTGGCATGAGTCTGGCTTTACCTTGGCTAGCATTTTCAAGCTGCTGTAATCTTTGTGCTAAAGCCTTTAATGCTGCACTCTGCGCTTCATATCGTTGATTGAGTTCACCAAGTTGCTGACGAAGTTGATCAACATCCGGTGTGCCTGCGGCATCTGCAGCTAAGGCGTTAGATGATAAGCAGGCCGCCACTGCTAGGGTAACGCCGCTTAACTTAAATAAGTTTTTATTCATATCTAATTTACCCCCTTAAATTACGTTATTCATTAGTCAACAACCGTACCAATGTATAACCAATTGATTGTTGATGATTACTCAAGCCAGACAGCTAAGACTTACAAGTAGTTACAACTGGTTAAGTTAGACTCTATAAGGCTGGCACGTGTAGTGCAATTCATTATCATGGGGGGCTAATCTGGTAAATTATGGTTATCATATATAACCATTTATGAGTTTAACTGTTCTTGCAGCTTTATCTGTAAGCCTGTTAACACACGATGTGTATGCAAAATATCAAGTCATAAATGGTACCAAAACAGCCGCACCGTTAAACCTGCCGGCACGCAAATCAGCAAGTGCTTCATTCGCACGACTAAGTGGGTATGCGATGCTGTGTGTTTTTATGGGAACCTTTGGAGCCAATGACATAAAGGCCAAACCATCAGCACGCGTAAGGTTGGCAACGCTGCGTAATACGCGTTCACCCCAGAGTAATGAGTAATTCATACTTGGAATGTCAGACATGTGAATGCCTGCACAAACAACAGTAGAGCCCTTGCCTGTGGCTTGTAGCGCCGCTGGAATCAAACTGCCAACAGGTGCAAATATTAAGGCTGCATCAAGCAAATGTGGTGGTTTGGATAGTGATGATCCAGCCCAAACCACCCCTAACTCACGAGCAAAGTCTTGCGCTGAAGTATCGTTTTCCTTGGTAAATGCATAAACATCACTTCCCTCATTAATCGCCACTTGAGTGGCAATATGCGCAGCAGCCCCGAAACCATATATGCCTAGCTTTTGTCCATCTTCCGATAAACGTAATGCCCGATAACCAATCATGCCTGCACATAATAACGGGGCCGCATTGATGTCAGAATAGTAATCATCTATTAAAAAGCAGTAGCGCTGGTCAGCTACAGTCAACTCTGCATAACCACCATCAATTTGATATCCAGTGAAGCGTGCGTTGTCGCATAGGTTTTCACGATCAGTCTGACAGTAATAACAATCACCACAAGTCCAGCCAAGCCAAGGTACACCAACTCGATCTCCTATATTAAACAGATCAACATTTTTACCCTTTGCAATGACCTCACCGACAATTTCGTGTCCAAGAATCAGTGCGCGCTTAGCCTTCGGTAAGTCGCCATCAATAATATGTAAATCGGTACGGCAGACACCGCAAGCAAGCACACGTAACAATACTTGGTCAGAGTTTGGTATTGGGTCAGGAACTTGTGTGTATACCAACGGCAACCCAGATTGTGTAAATACCATGGCTTTCATGTAATTTCTCCTTTTTATTTATGAACACGTTGTTGCGGAACACCAGTCACACCACATGGCATTGTCAATTAGGGCTGCATACATACACTTACCATCTAAAAATAATTAAGCTTTAAATGTTGATATTTGAATGTTGATATTTGAATGTTGATAAATTTATCAGTGGAATGTGCTGAGTACTTGATGTATGTCAAAAACTGTTATGAGTACAAACTTAAAATTTTTCTAAACCACTGGAGTACATCACCTTACTCAAGATTGTGTTGCGTTTAAGCAATGGCGAGTAATCACCTTAAAAAGGAAGAATCAATGCACATACTTCTGGTACCTGTTGATGGATCAACGCATTCAAGAAATGCTTTGAAGTATGCGATCAGCATCGCGAAAGAACACCGTGACACTGAAATTAACATTATCAATGTGCAGCCTGTACTATTGCCGTTAGGAGCCCTGCCGCTGCCCGATACAGAGGCGATTGAAAAATCTCAATTCGAGCAAGCCAAAAAAGTGATTCGATCAGCATGCTATCTGCTGGATAAAGCCGATATTAAATATACAAAGCATATCGCGATAGGATTGACATCTACTACTATTGTTAACTATGCCAAGGATCACGGATGCGACAGTATTGTGATGGGCACGCGTGGCATGGGGGCGTTTGGTAACTGGGTGTTAGGCTCCACAGCAAATCAAGTCGTTCATCTTGCAGACATGCCAGTGACGCTGGTTAAATAATATCCAGCTAGGAGATTTCAAAGCAATAAAGGAGATTGAAATGATCCCTCTTAGTACAAACATAATATCCTCGGCAATTCGACGAAATGCTTCCCTGATTTTAGGTCAAACTGAGGATTACAATGCGCTTGCTAATTTGGTCGATGATGTTGATATCGTGCTACTAGGTGAAGCATCGCATGGCACCAGTGAGTTCTATCATGAGCGAGCCACCATCACAAAACTACTGATTACGCAATATGGCTTTAATGCCATCGCCATAGAGGGTGACTGGCCTGATGCTTATCGAGTCAATCAATATGTGAAAGGCCAGTTAAATGACATCACAGCTAAACAATCTTTAGATGGTTTCAGGCGTTTCCCAACATGGATGTGGTGCAATCGTGAGGTATTAAGCTTTGTTGAGTGGTTGCATTATCACAATCATCAACTGAGCAGTGAAAAACAGGTTGGATTTTATGGTCTTGACCTTTACAGCATGCACGCTTCCATGGATGCTGTTGTTAAATATTTGAACAAAATTGATCCAGAAGCCGCGATACGCGCACGGCAAAGATACGCTTGTTTTGATCACTTTGGCATCAATCCTCAAAATTATGCCTATGCTACAAGTTTTGGTGCTGCAGAGGCTTGTGAACAGGAAGTGATTCAGCAATTACATGACTTACGCAGTAAGTCTAATGAATACCAGCAGAACGATGGAAGATTGGCCGCTGATGAGTATTTTTTTGCTGAGCAAAATGCCAAGCTGGTTAAAAATGTTGAGAAATATTATCGGCTGATGTTTAACCGTGATGTATCTTCATGGAACTTACGTGATCGTCATATGGTAGATACACTTGAAGCATTGGATAAACATTTAACTTCGCAAAATGGTAAAGCCAAGATAGTGGTTTGGGCACACAATTCACATGTAGGTGATGCTAGGGCAACAGAGATGGGGGCGCGCGGCGAATACAACATAGGCCAACTAGTACGAGAGCATTATGGAAAGTGGGCGGTAAATATAGGAT
>DAIDAH010000052.1 GCA_027310735.1 Methylotenera sp.
CCAGTATAGAGTCATACGCGATTATTTTAGAGTAGTCAGTCGCCTTGGTGACGGGGTATTTTGGTATGGCTTGATGATTGCCATATTAATCATCAAAGGCTCAGAAAGCACCCTCTCCGTTTTACATATGTCACTTGCAGGGCTGGTTGGTACATTGCTGTATAAATGGTTAAAAGGCAAAACCCTGAGACCACGTCCATACGAAGTACATCAAGATATTTGGTTAACTGGTACGCCACTGGATAAATTCAGCTTTCCATCTGGTCATACATTGCATGCAGTGGTATTTAGCGTGGTAGCAATAACATACTACCCAGAGCTATCAATCATCGTTATACCATTCACAGCCATGGTGGGATTGTCACGTGTAGTGCTGGGTTTGCATTACCCTAGTGATGTGCTGGCTGGCGCATTGATTGGCGGATTAATTGCCTGGTGCTCTTTCATGATTATTTAGCTTCGTAATCAGCTAGATAATCCATTGACGTATCGTCATAGTATTTAACTGGCGTCGGGTGCGATAGGTGTAAATGCTTTAAACACTGATCTCGCCAAACATCCAACTGCTCCACACTCAGATTTTTAAGTTCAGGTTCCAGCACTGGTTTAACGCCACTTAGTGTCGTACCAATTTCAGTGATAGCCAGTTGTGTTTTATCTAGGTAATACTCAAAGTGCTTGAATACTCGCTTATCCAAGAGTCGTACCACTCGATATATCATACTTGGTAGCTTCACCGCACGTAACACACCATCCCAAAATGCCAGCCGTTTCAAGGCAAGATTAGTGACTTGCTCCGTGCACCTAAAGTGTACTGAAATAAATTGTGAAATAACTACCTGATGCTGTGTCAGTAAATAACGCGGCGATGTATTTACCTGCGCAGCGATGTGAGCATCCATAGCCCACTCAGAAACAATGTGCGTAAGCATTTCATTTTTATGCCACATCGCCTCATGTGCCGGTACAAAATGATTATGTGCAACAACGTCTACATATAAATGGCTGACATAACCAATAGCGATGGCCACTTCTTCATCTGTTTTAGCAACCGTCATTAGTTGATGTGCATTTTCCCATAAATGCGTATGCCGATAACGATGACTGATAATCGCCAGATCTGGAAGGCATGCACCAGCCATTACCAGCTCAGGAAAACGCTTTATAGCTCTTTGCAAGCGTGGATCCAACAGCGGCATCGCCCAAAGCAATGATTGTGCAAAAAATAAATGCGTCAGCAACCCCCACGCGTTAGCATCTACCGAATAGAGACAACATGGTAACCACCAGTAATATTTCTTGATGAATGTTGGTAATTTCATGCTTGCTAATTTGACATGCAAGCATGAATAAAATGTGACGGCTAGATTAAGGTTAGATAACAGTCATAAATCATTAATGTTCATCAAACCGTCACATATGGTCGCTATTGTTCGATTCAAGCAATGTTTTTGTTTTAATAAATTTATTTATTAAATTCAATGCATAAGCTAATTATTCATTCAATGACAATTAAATCTATGACCATGAAAAAAATGAAAATTCTATTTATCTCTGATGTGTATTTTCCTCGCATTAATGGTGTATCCACTTCAATTAATACGTTTGTAAAGCAAATGCAAAGTCTAGGTCATGAAGTCCATTTAATTGCACCGGATTATGACGTTGCTACACAGGACGAAGCATGGATTAAAAGAATTCCAGCACGTAGCATCTATTTTGACCCGGAAGATAAACTCATGAAGTACGGTGAAGCAATGAAGCTGCTGCCTGAGTTGGCACAAGAAAAATATGACATCGTGCATGTGCATACCCCTTTTGTTGCACACTATTTAGGTTTAAAAATCGCAGCCGAGTTGAATATTCCTTGCATAGAAACCTACCATACGTTTTTTGAGGACTACTTACATCACTATCTACCGTGGGTACCAACATTTATGGCACGTGGACTGGCTAGAATGATTTCAAAGCGCCAATGCAATACGATGGATGCTATTGTTGCACCATCTAACCCCATGCTGGATGTATTGCGTGGCTATGGTGTAAAAGTCGCGGCGGAAGTCATTCCAACGGGCCTACAGGAAAGCAGTTTTAAAGAAGCTGATGGCAAAGCCTTCAGATTGAAACATGGTATTGCTTTAGATCGTCCAATGCTACTGTATGTAGGTCGCGTTGCTTTTGAGAAAAACATAGACTTCTTACTCTGGATGGTCAAGATACTGTGTGAAGAGTGCCCGGATATTTTACTGGTAGTGACTGGTGAAGGCCCTGCTGAGACCAGTTTACATAAGCTTGCCAAAACGATCAGTATAGAAAAACACGTCAAATTTATCGGCTATCTAGATCGTGAAACAGAGTTAAATGCCTGCTATGAATCTGCAGACATATTTGTGTTCGCCTCAAAAAGTGAAACACAAGGTCTCGTACTACTTGAAGCTATGGCACAAGGCACGCCAGTAGTAGCGATTGCTGAACTTGGTACTGCCTCCATTTTAATTGAAGGTCAAGGCGCTTTGATTTCAGGCGAAAATACGCTTGAGTTCGCTGAAAAAGTACATGAGCTACTCATTTATCCTGAGCAACGGTTTGAGCTAGGTAAGCGTGCAAAACAATATGCTTTAGCCAAATGGACTGCAAAATTACAGGCTGAGCGCATGATCAAGTTTTATTCAAACATCACCAATAGCACTTCTCTGGTTGAACAATATGCGCAACATCAGGAAAGTACGGCACTCCACCAGCCAGCCAGCGCTAAAGTGCTCTAGCGTTTTAAATCACGGATTAAGGCAACTCCAACTCAAACACGGCGCCATGGTCATTACGTAGCATCACTTTGCCATGAGCGCCTTTATTGGTGTGCATACTTGCAATGGATAATGCCAATGCCAACCCGATACCTGTCCCTCTACGTGACACTTCAGCAAGCTGCTGCTGGCCTTGCTGCTCAAGCAGCTTGGCATTGTAGCCAGCACCATCATCTTGTACTGTCAGAACAAGCCTGCCATCAACTTGACGTGCTGAGAGCTGTACTTTAGCTTTGGCAAAACGGCAGGCATTGTGTAGCGCATTCACCAGTGCGAGTCGAATATAGGTTTCATCGTAAAACCAGAAAATTGGCGCATTGTCCGTATTGCTCACAATGGACAACTTAGGGAAAAACTGACTGAACTCTTCTACCAGCTCATTAAGCAAGTCCGCAGGTGATGCAGAGTCAACATTAATACGCATAGCGCCTGCCTGTTGCCTATGCCATAGCAGTAAATTGGTAAGGCTGTTCGACGCTCGAATCAATGATTCAACTTCAGCAAAACAGTCCCCACGTGCTTCCAGACGTAATACAACTTCACCCAGATTGTTTTTTGCATCATGGATTACCGCAAGTTCTAGTTCGTTCATTCTGTCATCTTTGCTTTTTTGAGCATCATGTCTATTTGTGCCAATTTTGGGTGGACAGGATCCTTATCCATGACTTTTTGTCGATAATCTAGACATTGAACAAGTTCATCCTTGTTTCGACTATTCGCGACTGAAACTGCCAGAATAAGTGCGGCATTGCTGATAATATTCAGGTTATTAGGCAGGCGCTCAGCCGCGTCAACAATCAGCTCAATCGCCTCTTTGTATTCACCCGCCTGTGCTTTACGCACGCCATCATTGTTAATTTTAATGATTTCTTTAGCACTTTCCTGAATCAGCGTAGCGACCTCATCTGTGTTTTTACCTGCCATGGTACAAACCATTTTCACTCGGCCTTGCAAGCGTAAATCGTCTGGGTTATTTTGTAGAATCTGCTTCAGAAAGTCACTGGCGAGATCATCCTTACCAGCTGCAAAGCACGCCTCAGCCAGTGATGCAGCGGCTGAAGGTGCCAATAATCGAGTATCTTCAGCCAATGCTTGATTTAATGCAGCCTCGGCTTCTTTTACATCGCCTGCTTTGATATGCGCAAGACTATTGCTAGCCGCCAACACGACTTTACTTGCTGGATCATTAAACTGACTTGCAGCATCTTTTAAGCTGCTTAGTGCCTCTTTTGTTTTACCTTGCTCAATAAGGGCACGAGATAATAAAGCATAATCTGCGGCCTCACGTAAAGGCGAATGCTTATGCTTTTTAATGGTCTCAGCCATGAGTTTCTCTGCCATATCAAACTCACCATTCGCCATGGCCAGTGCCGTAAGATTACGAGTTCGATTCATATTGCCGGGACTATTGGTCGCAGCATCTTTGAGAACCTGTAATGCTTGCTCAGGCTTGTTATCTTGCATCAAAATTTCACTGGCAAAATCAAAATTAGCCACGAATTGTGGATTCGTCTGCATCAGCTTCTGACTAATTTCTTCTGACGCCTGCATATTACCTAGTTTAGCTTGCGCCCGTGCTAGGCCTAATTGCGCCCATGGCAAGTCTCTTAGCTGCAACACTTCGTTATACAACTGAATCGCCTCGTCGGTATGCCCGATACGCACTAAAGCCGCGGCTTTAATCTTACAAACATCTACATAATACTTATTCTTAAGCTCGAGTATTTTATTGCACTCGGTGATAATTTTGTGCCCGTTCTTATTGTCATGAGCCAAGTCAATGGGCCGCAGCACTTCTTGACGCTCCAATAAGCGCTCGAACCGAGACAAAAACTGACCAGCAGTAAATGGTTTAAGTAAATAATCATCAGGCAAACACTCTGCAGCAGAGGCTACGCTTTCATACGAGTTCTCAGCCGTGATAATGATGAATACGCAGTTGCGTTCCAGCTTATTATGTGTGCGCAGATACTCCAGAAACTGTTGTCCATTGGTACTTTCGCCAAGGTTGTAATCACACAAAATCACATCGTAGCGAGTGATATCAATTTTTTCCATGGCATCTTTGATGCTAGAAGCCAGATGCAGTTTATCAAAGCCCAATGATGTCAGCGTCATTTGCAATTGATTACGCATGTCTGGCATGTCATCAATGATTAGCGCTTTTTTATTTGAAACGTTGGTTAAAGTTGCCATCAGTAAATGATTCCAGAAATATCAATTAGCATCATGACCAGATATTTAAACCTCAGAATGAGAATCACCGCCACCCTTTTTCATCACTTTACCATCTGCAACACGTTGCTTTCTCACCTCTTTAGGGTCAGCAATCAAGGAGCGATAGATTTCAACACGATCCAAATGTCGCAAAGGCATATCCAATTTCGCTAATTTCCCAAAAACACCCACCTTATTTACCGCTAAATCAATCTCGGTAAATTTAGCTAAAATGCCTGAAGCCTTGATTGCCTGCTCTATGGTTGTGCCATTACTCACTTTAATCGGAATAATCAGTTGTTCGTTAGGCAAAGCATAAGCTACTTCTACAATTATTTCAGTTTGATTAGCATCCATTTTACTTTTCCATTTTTTTATATATGTAATCAGCGCGAGCCACGAAGCCATCCACAAAGGTATTGGCAATATGGCTAAAAACAGGCGCGATGATCTTTTCTAAAAAGTTATTCTCAAACTCATAATTAAGCATAAATTCAACTTTACAGGCATCATCATTCAATACTGTAAAACGCCAAATGCCCTCAAGCTGCTTAAATGGCCCATCTTTTAATTTAATTTCCATCAAACTTGGATACGTTTTATGGTTTTCTGTTGTAAATTTCTGATGCAAGCCATGATACGCAATATGCAAAGTAGCAATGGTAGATATTTCATCTTGCTTGATTAAGTCCACCCCGCCGCACCAAGGCAAGAACTCTGGATATTTTTTTACATCATCCACCAATTCGAACATTTGGTTAGCTGAGTGATGAATTAATACTGTTTTTTGAACGCGTGCCATGCATCTCTTTATCAATTAAATAACATCATCGACCTACATATTCACATTTTTCTATAGCGCTGGAAATGAAAATGAAGCGATTAAGTAGAGTAAAATGCAAATTTTAAGCCATTCATTGTCATTATGAGCATTGCACAGAATAAAAAAGCCTTTTTTGATTACTTTATTGAAGATAAGTATGAGGCTGGTATTGTTTTAGAGGGCTGGGAAGTCAAAGCAATACGCGATAATCGTATCAACATCAAAGAAGCTTACGTCATTATTCAGCGCGGAGAGATTTATTTAATCGGCTGTCATGTCACCCCATTAGGCGCAGCTTCTACGCATGTACGCCCCGACGCTATACGTACTCGCAAGTTATTACTGCATAATGAAGAGATAGCGAAACTCATCGGCAAAGTAGATCGTGCCGGCTATACGTTGGTGCCTTTGGATATGCACTTTTCAAAAGGCCGTATCAAAGTGCAGATTGGTTTAGCTAAAGGTAAAAAACAACACGACAAACGCGACACAGAAAAAGCGCGCGATTGGGACCGTGAAAAAGGTCGAATCATGCGTGCGCACAATAAATAAGCCCTCTAACAATGAATGTATCTGACAAAGCCAACAGCTAAAAAATAAAGCTGGAAGCGAACCATAACAAAAAAGCGTATAATTCGCGGGCTGATGCAACTATTCTTAGGAGTATCAGTCGTACTACAACTGATTTTTGTACCACTTTAGGGGCTGACCAGGTTTCGACGTGGGTTGCAAAGCAGTGCAGGGCATACCGAGGACTAGTAACCTCGTAAATAAACTAGAACAAGTATAGTCGCAAACGACGAAACTTACTCTCTAGCAGCTTAATCCTGCTGGACGCTGCACCATCTCTCCCGTGGGGTGGATTGGGGAAACCCATCGCAGTGTCATATACACGGGATACGTGTTGTGTTGGGTTACTTAGCACATCATTAACCTTAAGGTAGCTCGTCTGTAAACTGCTTGTCTGTTGGTGTGGTGCAGATTAAATTAAACAACAAGGCTAAGTATGTAGAACTGTCTGTGGAGGGCTTGCGGACGGGGGTTCGATTCCCCCCAGCTCCACCAAATCGAGGTTTTGTCTAGACCACTCTAGACTACTCAAACCCAGCATCCAGCTTGGTTCTGAGTGTTTTAATAAAAAAGGCCATTCCGTCTGGGGTGGTCTTTTTTTTGTCTAATGGCTTTTTTAACTTATTGCGTTGAGGATGTCACCCAAGGTATTTAACCTGCTTATTCCGTCGCCAGAAATAACTCATTAACGGTTTTACGCTGATGCCGTGGAGAAGAATTGAGAGTGTCACGACTATCAATGTCATTTGTATCAATTCCAACGCCAGAGTTTCGGGCAACCCGCGTTGTATTGCATACATCAGATAGTAGAGAGAGCCTATTCCACGCACTCCAAACCAACCTGTCATACCGCGTTTTTCCCAAGTAACGGAAGTTCCAAGCAAGCCTATGAATACACTTATCGGACGAGCAATCACGAACAAGAATAAAGCCAGTCCAATCGCCTTCCAGCTCCACGAATCTAGAAATAGAGTACCTCCAATCAAGAGGATCATGACCACTTCCGAGAGCCTCTCCAGATGCTCCTTGAATATCAAGGAGCCTTCACTGACCATTGGTTCGAGACATACATGCGTATCTGCGCGCGCGATCTCCTGATATCTGCGATTAATAGTGCCCTGTGCAGATTTAGTTAATTTCAACTCGGTCTGGCGTAGGGCAACTGCGGCAAAAAACACTGCAAGAAAGCCCCAAGCGTGCACTAGCACAGTAACACCATACACGACACCAATCAGACCGAGACCGAGAAAGTCATCCATCAAGTCATGTTTGTACGGCTCACGATGTAGCTTCCACCCTAAGTGAGCCAGCGCAACACCTGCTGCGACGCCAATAGCAATACCACCCACAGTGGCCCATAACACATCCACTAATACCCAACTCAAGCCACTCCCGCCGAGCTCATGCAAGCCCAACAGCCCCATTCCCAGCATCACAAATGGAAAAGCGCTGCCGTCGTTCATCCCAGCCTCGCAGGTTAAGATAAAACGCAGATGATCGCGGTCTCCGGGATGGCGGATTTGCACGTCGGTTGCCAGCACAGGATCAGTAGGTGCAAGGATCGCCCCCAGCAAAACGCCTGCACCCAATGACAAACCCAGCACATAATAAGCGAAGGCAGCAACCATCGCGACAGTAATAGTCATGGAAACGGTCGCCAACAAAATAGGCGTACGCCAACGAGAAAGACTGAACGGTGCAGGCATTTTGACGCCAGCAGAAAATAGGGAAATTAATATAACGACTTCAGTCAGTACTTCCAGAAGTGCAGATTCTTTGAGTGGATTGAAATGAAACAAATTCAACACAGTAGGCCCGACCAGCACACCTACTGCGAGATATATAATGGATGACGTGACGGGTGAGCGTTTAAGAATGGTAGAAGTGAGACCCATGACAAGCAGCAACCCACCGACAAGCAAAAACCATTGTGCGCTAGTCATAAAGACTGTTCAGAAATATTAGCAACAGTTTAATCCAGAGCATATAAAGCACCAGCATAGCATCGATTGGTACTCTTTTGGAAATCCAGGGTAAAGAACATACAGTGCGTTCGCTGATGACTAGCATTTGAATTACGACCACATTAGCCTGTCTGTTGTAATTTTCCGTTATCCCGAAGCCAAAGTAGAAGAATGATTAATCCATAAATCTATAGCTCTATCCAATCCCATACCCAAGAAATAAATTTCTCACAAAGGGATGTTTAGCACTTAACGCTAAGTCACCCTCCAAAATTTATCCCTAAACTCCATTAAACCTAGGTTTTGACTAAATGACTCTAAACTACTTAACTCTAGTTAGCTGTTTGGCTCGGAGTATTTTAATAAAAAAACCATTTCATATTCATTTAATACGTTTTTGTGAACTTTTCCCGAACAACCAATACCTAACATTGGTATAGATATTATATGGGTGGCTTACATATGAATACGCACATTATTTACACTCTTAGTGTCATGACATTACTTGCCGGATGCGCATCTAACCCGGCTGAAGAGCAGGCAAAAGCAATAAAACAGATGGAATACAAGATGCAAGTTTATGGTCCGGCTTGTGAAAAACTTGGCTTCAAAAATAATACTGATCTGTGGCGAGAATGCATCCAGAAAGAGTATGGTCAGTCCATCACGCCCCAATGGTATCCACGAAATTACCCTTACTGGGATCCATACTATGGATCACCTTATTACTATCGCTATTACTGACACTTAGTCTCATAACAAATATACCTGACAGAATTACTCACATGATAGACTTTCTTTAACTAACGTCGGGACGTAATCTCAAAAGGTCTTAATTTAGCTAGAATCTATTAATAATGAGTGAGTCATTTCCCACAATAATCAAAGCGCTACTTAATCCCGAGTGCTATCCCGAGCCTGTAGATCATGTCGAGGTGATTGAGACGCATATTTCTTGGTTACTTCTCGCGGGAAAATTTGCATACAAAATCAAAAAGCCGATTACGCTGCCCTTTCTCGATTATGGCTCGCTTAGCAAACGCAAATCCTGCTGCGAGGCTGAACTACGTTTGAACAGCCGCTATGCTCCGGATATTTACATTGAAATTGTCGCGATTACCGGCACACCGGATCACCTAGAGTTTAATGGTCATGGCGCTCCAATCGAGTTTGCAGTCAAGATGCTTCGCTTCAGTGAAGCTGAACGATTAGACCATGTTTGCAGTCGAGGCCAACTTGAGCTCCCTCAGATTTCTGACTTGGCAAACGCAATTGTTACTTTCCACAATCATGCCGCGATAACAACAATAAACTCACACTTTGGCTCACCAGATGCAGTTATCGCACCGGCACGGGAGAATTTCGAAGAATTATACTCAGGTCTAAATGACAAAGAACTTCAGAGCAAGCTGAACGCCCTTCTAACTTGGACAAACAGTGAGCACAACCGCCTTATGCCAAACTTTTTAGCGCGTAAAGCCAGTGGACATGTGCGTGAATGCCACGGTGATCTGCATTTAGGCAACATCGTACTTATTGATGGTCATGCAAGGCTATTCGACTGCATAGAGTTCAATGAGAATCTGCGCTGGATAGATGTCGCCAGCGATATTGCATTTACCTATATGGATCTATTGGATCACCATCAGTCTGGATTGGCTGGATGGCTGATTAATGAGTGGCTGAGTATGAGTGGTGACTACGAAGCAATGCCCATGCTACGCTTTTATGCTGTATACCGCGCCATGGTACGGGCGAAAGTGGCGGCGATCCGGGCTAGTCAGAATCATAGCGACCTTAATGAGGTTCGTAGATATATTGCACTTGCCGAACAGATTTCATCACCGCAGAAACTGCGACTCACCATTACCCATGGTTTAGCAGGCTGCGGAAAAACAACGGCATCAACACACCTGATTCTCGATGATGAAAATGGAAGCACAATACGCCTACGCTCAGATGTAGAACGCAAGCGTCTATTTGGGCTTGCTGCTACAGCCAAAAGTAACTCCACGCTTGATAGTGGAATCTATAATCAGGAAGCACATCAACGCACTTACCATCACCTACATCAATTAGCGGAACTCCTGCTCACAAATGGCTGGTCAGTAGTTGTTGATGCGGCCTTTCTCAAGCGCTCAGAACGTGATGCCTTTCGGGATTTGGCGGCCAAAACAGGTGCAGAATTCTGCATTTCAGCGCCAAAATCATCAATAGATGAGCTACGCGAACGCATCACTAACCGACTTAAAAATGAACAAGATGCCTCAGAAGCAACGCTAGAAGTGCTGGAGAAACAAATAAGCGCGATAGAGCCGCTTGATGAAGATGAGCGCAGGTGTATACGCTAGTTTAGTGCAGATAATCGTCAAACTTAGGTAAATTAAATATGTGAGTGATGTCTTAGACACTAACCTCCAGCTTGATTAGCTTCAGCCTTCTAACGTCCAAATAGAAGAACCAAAGCCAAAGCAAGGACTCCAGGTACAGCCTGTACAAACAAAATTTTCCGGCTTGATGTAGCTGCTCCAAATACACCTGCTACGATTACACAGCCAAGAAAGAAAATTTTAATCGCATATCCAGCCGAACCAAGCCAAATACCCCAGCTTAATCCTGCTGCCAAGAATCCGTTATAAAGCCCTTGGTTGGCAGCAAGCACTTTTGAGGCAGCAGCGAACTCTGGGGTGAGATTAAAGGTTTTTCTTCCCTTAGGCGTATTCCACAAAAATATTTCCAAGTACAAAATATAGAGATGTAGCATAACTACCATGGCTGTGGCAATCGTCGCTAAATTGTGCATACGTCTACTCTCCTGCTGTACTGATTAATACTTTAATTAACAAACAACCTAAAACAACTCAGCTTGTGCCGCTGGTGGTACGGCTAAAAGCGCATCCACATCAATCTCAAATATTCCAAGTTTTCCGAGACAGGGCATCAGTGCCAAGGGGGTTGCCTGTTCAAACAAAAAGCCAAAATATTCCTGATGCACGCCACCAAAATGAGCACGTTGCTGGCGGCTGATGCCGTCAGGTAACTCTCCCGGGCGGCAACAAAGTACCAGATTGGCGATACCGACCACTCCACCGTACTCAAGCTTATCTTTGTCTGGTAAAGGAATGTCCGTTCTTGATTTGATATAGTCGTAATACTGTTCGTAGAGTCCCTTACTTGCATGAATCAGGACTGGTCCGCGGTACTGGGTGCCCCAAGTACGGTCATCCACCAATAAATAGCCGTTAGCAATCAACCATGCATAGGGTTGTTTGAGCGAGAGTGCTTTTGTCAGGCCTTTAGGGAGCAAGAGGGGCATACGCTATTCGTAAGTAAGTTAGTTATTATTAGGTGCTTGTAGACGTACAACGCGGGTATTTTGAATTCTTTAATGGCTAACTCTCAGGCGGTAGTAAACCTTTGTCTCAATGTACTAGACCTAGAAGTTAGATATCTACAAGTTAGATATTAAGATTGGTGCCGGATGTCGGAATCGAACTGACGACCTTCGCATTACAAGTGCGCTGCTCTACCAACTGAGCTAATCCGGCGTTTGAACTGGGTGCGAATTATACTCAAATAATTCACAAAATGTCACGCGTTTACATTATTTTTAAAAAAATTATATCCTGTGGTAGCGTTATACCTAGCGCCTCTGCGAACGAATCAACCAGTTTATCTAAGTATTTTTTGCCACATACGCCGTGACAAAATGACTAAAATCCTTCTGCCATAATGCCTGCATTGAGCGGATCTTCCTCAGGCACTGAACCGACTTTACCACCTCCGCGCTCAAGATAAACCTCTCTAACAATATCAATAAAACGTTGTCCTTGCGGAGAAAGATAGCGTCCTTTTCGCAGCACGACACCGTAACTACGACATGGAAAAAGATGCGCCAGAGACATCTTGGCAATATCTTCCTTCCCCGTCATGCAAATGTCAGTCACAATCGAAATCCCCATACCAAGCTCGACATATTTTTTGATAATTTCCCAACCGCCAGCCTCAAGTGCAACGTTGTAAGTCAGGCCAGCCTGCTGAAAAGTGTAGTCCACGATACGCCAGGTTGAAAGATGGCGCGGCGGCAAAATTAGGCCATACGGACTGATGTCAGCCAAAGTGATATTCTTTTTATTGGCTAAAGGATGATCTAATGGCGTGATGAGCATGGGATCGTAACTCACTACTGGCTCATAAATAATGTCTTCCTGTCCTTCCAGCATTGACCCAATTGCAAAATCCACTTCGTCTGCTCGCAGCATGCGCAGGCCATCTCGGCCCGTCACGTTGTGCAGCTTGATACGCACGTTTGGATAAGCAGCCGCAAAGCGCTTCACAGGTTCTGGCATGATGTAGAGAATAGTTGACTCCCCTGCCCCTATATTCACTTCACCAGACTCGATATGCCCAAAAGTTGCAGCGAAAGTTTCTTCCAGTTTATCCATCCCTTCAACCAGTGGTTGGGAAATCTGATACAGGGTTTCGCCCTTGGGCGTCAGGTTAAGACTAGGGCCGCGACGCTCAAATAGCACAACGTTTAACTCCCTTTCCAGCGCTTGAATCTGCAAAGAAACAGAAGGCTGACTCTGAAATAACTTTTCTGCAGCAAGTGAGATTCCACCACTTTTCACCACTTGGCAAAATGCGCGTAATTGTTTCAACCGATTCTGCTTGTAATAAAAATTCTTAGGTTCAACCATATGCTTGTCATCCGACAATTATTCAAATTTAATATAGTAAACATTCAAATTATTAGTTTGTCAAATACTTAAAACATTCATAGACTCCGTCAAAACAAAAAATACAAAACACTAAAACATACTAATTTAGTCAAGTACTTACGTGCTAACTGAACTAGAAATAGGTTGAACTTTAGGTGGAGAATTGGCTGCATGAATAACATGCTTGTTGTTGCGATTTTTATGGGAACGCTAGGTTCAGCCTTAGCGTTGGTAATCGCTATGGCAAATCGTCGTCTTTATGTATACGAAGATCCACGCATCAATCAGGTTGAAGAAATGTTGCCGCATTCAAATTGTGGTGCTTGTGGCACCGCCGGTTGCCGTAACTTTGCTGAATCTGTAGTGGCCGGCAGCATT
>DAIDAH010000053.1 GCA_027310735.1 Methylotenera sp.
TTGATACGCTGCAAACATTGCCGACTAGAGAGTTTTCTGCTGGTATGGCGGAAGTTATTAAGTACGGTTTAATCCGAGATTCAGAGTTTTTTAATTGGCTAGAGGCCAACATAGAAAGCTTGATGCAGCTAAATGAGCAAGTGTTAAGCGAAGCAATTTATCGCTCATGCCAAAATAAAGCGGATGTGGTTGCCAAGGATGAGCATGAGCAAGGCGAACGAGCTTTGCTCAATTTGGGGCATACGTTTGGGCATGCAATTGAGAATGCCATGGGTTATGGTGTTTGGTTGCATGGTGAGGCAGTGGCCGCGGGCACTATGATGGCAGCAAACTTATCACTACAAATGGGTTGGCTTAGTCAAGCAGAAGTTGAGCGCATTGAGCATATTTTGAAAGAAGCTAATTTGCCGATAGAGGCGCCTGATTTAGGGGTTGAAAAATATCTGCTTTTAATGGGATTAGATAAAAAAGTGGAAAATGGAAAGATTCGGTTGGTATTGCAGCAAGGTATAGGGGCTGCAGTTATTACAAGTGATTATGATGCGGAAAAGTTAAAAAAGGCATTGTCTATATCTGTAAATTAGAGGCTAAATTTCGGTGAACTTTAAAAGTATTCTCATTTTGAAAGATGCGGCTAATCTTAATGTTCTAGTTAGTGGTCAATAAATAATACGTTGTTAAGGTAACTTATGAATAGTCTTGCTCCTTATGCCGCGCATCCTGCGCAATCATTAGGCCGTCATTTTGATGAGTTGCCATCCGAAACTCGTAATGCTTTTCAACGTGATCGTGACCGCATTATTCACTCCACAGCATTTCGTCGCCTAGAATATAAAACACAAGTATTTGTAAATCATGAGGGTGATTTATTTCGTACGCGATTGACACATAGTCTAGAAGTGGCTCAGATGGCGAGAGGCATTGCCCGTACTCTAAATTTGCATGAAGATTTGACTGAGGCTATTGCGCTAGCACATGACCTTGGGCATACGCCGTTCGGTCATGCTGGGCAAGATGCGCTAAATGAATGCATGCGCGACTTCGGTGGTTTTGAGCATAATTTACAATCATTGCGCGTAGTAGACCAGTTGGAATTGCGCTACGCAGACTTTGATGGGTTGAACCTAACATTTGAAGTACGTGAAGGCATACTTAAGCACTGCGCTATTAAACATGCTAAGTTACTAGGAGATGTGGGGCAGAGGTTTCTAGATAAAACTAGCCCAAGCTTAGAAGCTCAATTGACTAATTATGCCGATGAAATTGCCTATAATAATCACGACATTGATGATGGTTTGCGCTCAGGGTTAATCACAATAGAACAACTGTCAAAAGTTGAATTGTTTGCAAAAAACTTAGCTGAAGTGAAATCCAAGTACCCTGCATTAGAGCAAAAGCGGCTAATTCATGAAACTGTGCGCCGTATGATTAATACATTAGTTGTTGATTTATGTACGCATAGTGCTCAAAACATCACCCAGCATCAGCCACAAAGTATTGCCGATATACGCAAATTGCCACCCTTGATTGGATTTAGTAGCGAAATAGCCGCACAAAATCTAAAACTTAAGCAATTTTTACGTAAGAATTTATATCAGCATTACAAAGTAAACCGTATGAGTGCAAAGGCCGCGCGTATTGTACGAGAGTTATTTGCAGGCTTTTTCGAAAATGTCGGTTTATTACCTAACGACTTTCAAGTATCTGCTGAAATAGACAAAGCGCGGGCGGTAGCGGATTACATCGCAGGCATGACGGATCGTTTTGCAATACGCGAGCATCGCAAACTATTTACGGTAGAAGAGTACTTATAAGTGCATGGTTTCGTGGAGTTATATTGAGTAATAGCCGCATAAATTCTTAGTGATGTTGCAAATTTACAACAAATGTAAATAAATGTGACAAAAATACAAATTATTGGTTGTTTCGCTTTATTAGCTTGTGCATAATCATATTCACCTTCTTGATGAATACATTTGTAGGCATTGAGAGAGTTTGCAAACTTTCTCACCGTTAGTCAGAAATGATAGAAATTAGGTGAGGTAATTTAAGTAAAAAAATAGCAATAAACTTTTAGGAGATTTATATGAATACAACAATTAAATTAGCAGTTGCTTCAGCTTTATTCGCTGCAGCTTCAACAGCTTCAGCTGGTATCATGATTCCAGCAGGTGATTGGACTTTAGATATCGGTGGTAATGTTAATGCTTACTACACAAACACACACGGTTCAGGTGCATCAGTAGCTGGTGGTTTAGGTGGTTCAGCTCCTGCAGCTGGTCAAAGCAGCAACACATCAAACATCACTACAGGTTTGTTGCCAAACTTTTTAACTGTTTCAGGTAAAACTCGTGAAAATGACTTAGATGTTGCTTTCACAATTAGCATTCAACCAGGTGCAGCTACAGCTACAGCAGGTACTTTAGGTAGCATGAATCAACGTCAAGCATTCTTGACATTCGGTGACAAATCATGGGGTTCTATCAAACTAGGTAAAGATCTAGGCATTTTTGCTTCAGATGCTATTTTATCTGACATGACATTGTTAGGCGTTGGCGCTGGTGCAGCTTCTGTAGGTAACACTACATTAGGTCGTATCGGTACAGGTTACTTGTACGCTGACTGGAAATCACAAATTGCTTACTCATCACCAAACTGGAATGGCTTCAGCTTTACAGCTGGTGTAACACAAGCTTGGGATCAACTAAGTTCTAACAATGGTGCTACTACTCCAGTTAATTACTCAGCAACTTCAACAGGCCGTGGTGGTTCAGAGCCAGCATTTGAAGGTAAAGCTTCATATGAATGGGCTGGCGATGTAGCTGGTAAAGTTTGGGTTTCTGGTATTACTCAAAAAGTTCAAAGTCTTGGTATTACTAACTTAGGCACACAACGTGCTGAAGCTGTTGATATCGGTGCTAACGTTAACGTAGCTGGTTTTGGTTTAACTGGTTACTACTATGACGGTAGTGGTGTTGGTACAACATTGCAAATGCTTAACGGTTTTGACACTGCAGGTAACAAACGTGATTCAAACGGTGGTTATGTTCAAGCTACATACACAATTCCTAACGTAGGTACTAAATTGGGTATTAGCTGGGGCGAAAGCAAACTTGACAAAACAGCTCAAGAAACAGCTTCTAACTTAGTTGCTAAAAATGAAATGTGGACAATTGGTGCATATCATCCTTTGACAAAACACTTGAACTTAGTTGCTGAGTACTCAGATGTTAAAGCTAAAGCTCAAGACAACACTGAAGGTAAAGCACAAACTGTATCTTTAGGCGCAATCTTGTTCTTCTAGTCTGATGCAGGGTTTACCCTGCTTTAGTTAGAAATACAAAATAAAACGGCATCCTCGGGTGCCGTTTTTTATGTCAATTGGTTAATTGTAAGAAATAAACTACGTAACTATCAGCGATGTTTATTG
Source organism: Methylotenera sp. (assembly GCA_027310735.1). Classification (GTDB taxonomy): domain Bacteria; phylum Pseudomonadota; class Gammaproteobacteria; order Burkholderiales; family Methylophilaceae; genus Methylotenera. Next base: position 3,431 of record DAIDAH010000053.1, read on the forward strand.
CATGATATTTACTCTTCTATACCTAATTCTTGAATTTTGCGAGTAAGGGTGTTGCGTCCCATGCCAAGTTGATTGGCGGCCTCTATTCTTCTACCATTAGTATGCTCTAAGGCTTTCGTGATTAAAATGCGCTCAAAAATTTGCGTACGCGTGTCTAGCACTTGTTGTTCACCACGATTTAGTGCATCTGCAACTTCGCTGGCGAGTGCATCCTGCCAAGATAGTGTAGTAGTGGACTTGCTAGTGTCGTCTTTAAGCTCTGGTGGTAGATCTGCAATATCAATATTCTGCCCTGGAGCCATTACGGTTAGCCAGTGACATACATTTTCAAGCTGACGTACATTGCCACTCCAATTTACAGCGCTTAAGTATTTAAGCGCAGCAATGGATGGTTGTTTGGTTTCAACGCCCAGCTCGTTTGCACTGTGTTGTAAGAAGTGTTTTATGAGTAAAGGAATATCTTCTCGACGTTCACGGAGTGCCGGTAATCTTAATCTGATGACGTTTAGTCGGTGAAATAAGTCTTCCCTGAATAATCCATTTTTAACGCGTTCTTCTAGATCTTGGTGTGTGGCTGCAATAATGCGGACATTCACTTTAATCGGCTGGTGCCCGCCGACACGGTAAAACTGACCATCGCTTAGAACACGTAGCAAGCGTGTTTGTAAGTCAGAAGGCATGTCGCCAATTTCATCCAGAAATAATGTGCCAGTGTCAGCCTGTTCAAAACGTCCACGACGTGCCGCCGCTGCGCCAGTAAAAGCGCCACGCTCGTGACCGAATAATTCAGACTCTAATAAGTCTTTAGGGATTGCTGCAGTGTTGATGGCAATAAATGGTTTGTCTCCGCGGGGGCTGTGACGGTGTAATGCTCGCGCTACAAGCTCTTTTCCGCTTCCTGATTCTCCGTTGATAAGCACAGTGGCATGTGAGCGGCTTAAACGGCCTATGGCTCTAAAAACCTCCTGCATGGATGGTGCCTGACCAATAATCTCAGGTGTTTCTTCGGTTGAGATTACTTCTGGTGCTTGCCTTGTACTTTCATCTACAGCACGTTTGATTACATCCATGGCTTGATCAACATCAAACGGCTTGGCTAAATATTCAAAAGCACCACCTTGAAAGGCTGCAACAGCACTTTCAAGGTCTGAATAAGCGGTCATGATGATAACGGGGATGTCTGGGAATTTTTGTTTTATTTCACCTAAAAAATCCAAGCCAGACCCATTGGGCATGCGAATGTCACTCACCACTACTTGTGGTTGCTCATGTGCCAAGGCGTTAAGCGCATCTGTGATTGATGAGAAAGTTTTAAATTCTAAGTCCGTGCGTGCGAGTGCTTTTTCAAACACCCAGCGGATAGATTTGTCATCGTCAATAATCCAGATAGGTTTCATAGGTTTCTCATTTTTCTATATATAGGCATGCGGTGCTGCTAAGTGCAGATTCTGCTATAGCATTTATACTATGCTTAATTGTTGTGTTGATATTATAGTTTTACAGTAGCGGGTTTAATCGCAGTTGTTTCAATTGGCAATAAAATGGTAAAGCATGTGTTGCCGGGAACGCTCTCGCATTCAATCATGCCATGGTGTTGGGTAATGAAAGTTTGCGCTAAAGTTAAACCTAAGCCCGAGCCACCTTCACTACCTGACACTAATGGGTAAAAAATTCGATCGCGTATATCCGCTGGAATACCTGGCCCATTATCAATAATTTCTAATTTAATGGCTACGCGGTAACGTTTTCTGGCTAAGGTCACTTGCCGTTCAGCACGTGTGCGTAAGGTAATTTGGCTTGATGGTGTACCGTGTGTCTGCATGGCTTGTACGGCATTGCGCGCAATGTTAAGTACGGCTTGTATCAGTTTTTCCCGGTCACCAATCAGTTCTGGCAAGCTTAAGTCATAGTCACGTTTAATTAGAACGGTCTTGGGCGATTCAGCTAATAGCAGGCTTCTAACGCGTTCAAGTACTTCATGAATGTTTGTGGGTTGATATTTGGGTACGCGATGTGGAATAAGCAGTCGATCCATTAGTGACTGCAAGCGATCAGCTTCTTTAATAATCACTTGCGTATATTCACGTAAGCTTGGAGAAGGCAATTCATGCTCTAACAGTTGTGCTGCGCCACGCAAACCGCCTAGTGGGTTGCGTATTTCATGTGCAAGGTTGCGTAATAATTCTGCGTTGGCTTGTTGTTGTATGAGCATACGCTCTTCACGCGCAATGCGTAGTTGAGCATCCATTTGCTGGAACTCTAAAATCAGGCAGGCATTAGGGCTATCTATAGGTGTTACAGTACAAGTTACGGCGAAAGATTGTTGTCGGTGAGTACTAATGGCAAACTCATGTTCTCGGAATGGGCTTTGTTTTTCTATGGCATTGTTAACTGCGAGCATCAATATCTCGCAGTCTGGAAAGACTTCGCTAATCAGAAGGCCAGTAATTTGCGTTGCACTGAATGCAAAAATAATTTCGGCACCAGGGTTAATGTAGACTACACGACGATCCTCATCAAGCAGGATGATGGCTGTGGCTAGATGCTCTAAACCAGAGAAATGATTGGGTGTTGGTTGGACCATAGTATTACTGAATTTAATGTTTCAATGTTATTACTATGTTTAAAGCAAGAGTTAGACCAACTGTAACGCTTGTTTGAATTTAAAGTTGAAGCAGTCTTAGTTGGTGCTGTTATTTTAAAGAATCTAGCTCTTTTTGCAGTAGCTCAATATTTTTTTCGTGGCTATCTACATCTGCCTGTAAAGGCTTCATTTTTTCTTCAAATTTAGCGACATTGCGAAATGTTGCGCCATCTTTTGTTTTGTAAACTTCAGGGTTAGCCTCACCTTCTGCGTAGGCTTTTTGTGCCTCTGCTAACGCAGTTTTTTCGGATTCAAGTTCGTTTTGTAGTATTTCTTTGCGCTTGCTGTCGCGCTGGTTTTGGGTATTTTTGTCTACACGAGGGAAGCCTTCTGGGCTTGTTGTGCGCTTACTGCGGGTGTCGGTTCCTGATGTTCTGGCTCTATCGTTCGAAATTGTATTGGAATCTGGATCTAACTCTAAGCGCGTAGCACCTTTAGTTTTTATGTTGGAATAAGTAATACGGCCATCTGCATCTATACGTTTGTAAATTTCAGCAAAAGCATTGCCAGATACAAACGCACCATATATTGCAGCAATAATCGTAATTAAAGGCAGAAATTTTTTCATAAGATTAGTTTAGTAGAGTTGGTTAAATTAGGCAACGTATTGCATTGAGTGAGGTTGACTTGGGCAAAAAAAAGGGCGATTGCTCGCCCTTTTAATTACTTGCTCACTAATTAATAGCTAATTAGCAGGAGTAGTACAGACCAAACTCAGCTGGATGCGGAGTGATGCGTACTTTGTTTACTTCTTCCATTTTTAATGCAATGTATGCATCAATCCAGTCGTTAGTAAACACGCCACCTTTAGTTAAGAACTCGCGATCTGCGTCTAAAGCTTCAAGCGCTTGTTCTAGTGATGAGCATACTGTAGGGATTTTTGCATCCTCTTCAGGTGGAAGATGGTACAAGTCTTTAGTTGCCGCTTCGCCTGGGTGAATCTTGTTTTGCACGCCATCTAAACCAGCCATGAGCAATGCAGAGAATGCCAAGTATGGGTTAGCAATTGGGTCTGGGAAGCGCGCTTCAACACGGCGACCTTTGTCTGAGTGCACAAAAGGAATGCGGATAGAAGCAGAGCGATTTTTAGCTGAGTAAGCTAATTTAACTGGCGCTTCAAAGTGTGGAACTAAACGTTTATATGAATTGGTACCTGGGTTGGTAATGGCATTCAATGCGCGAGCATGTTTGATGATGCCGCCGATGTAGTAAAGAGCAAATTCGCTCAAACCAGCGTAGCCGTTACCTGCGAACAAGTTTTTGCCATCCTTCCATACTGATTGGTGAACGTGCATACCACTGCCGTTATCGCCAGCAAATGGTTTAGGCATAAAAGTAGCTGTTTTACCGTAAGCATGTGCTGTGTTTAAAACAACGTATTTTTGGATTTGAGTCCAGTCAGCACGCTGCGTTAATGTGCTGAATTTAGTACCAATTTCACATTGACCAGCCGTAGCAACTTCGTGGTGATGAACTTCAACAGGCACGCCCATTGATTCTAATGTAGTACACATTGCTGAGCGGATGTCATGCAATGAATCGACTGGAGGCACAGGGAAGTAGCCGCCTTTTACGCCTGGACGGTGGCCAGTGTTGCCGCCTTCAAATTTTTCGCCAGACGCCCATGCGCCTTCTTCAGAGTTGATGCGAACTGAGCTGCCGTTCATTGAAACATCCCATTGGATGCTGTCGAAAATGAAGAATTCTGGTTCTGGGCCAAAGTAAGCCGTGTCGCCTAAGCCTGAAGCTTTCAAGTAGGCTTCAGCGCGTTTAGCTAATGAGCGCGGGTCACGTTCGTAACCTTTACCATCTGTTGGATCAACCACATCACATGTTAAAATAAGTGTAGGTTCATCCATAAATGGGTCAATGTTTGCTGTTGATGCGTCTGGCATCAATTGCATGTCTGATGCTTGAATGCCTTTCCAGCCAGCGATTGAAGAGCCGTCAAATGCGTGGCCTTCTGTAAATTTTGATTCGTCAAAGTGTGAAACAGGTACTGTGACGTGTTGTTCTTTACCGCGTGTGTCAGTAAAACGAAAATCAACAAATTTAATGTCGTTTTCTTTTACCATTTTCATTACATTAGCCACTGACATTCAGAATCTCCTATGATGGTGTGGGGTAGAGTTAAACTAGTAAGGTAAATAATACTTAAATTATAAAAAAATACACAAAAATCTAACTTGCTAGATTAGCAGGAAACATGCCAATCTGAAAAGCGTAAAACCTTACTATTTTATTGATTGTCTAAAAAGTAAGAATAAATGGCGCACTCAATAAGGGCGTTTCAAGTAATTTTCGCACCAATATGGTGCTGTTGGTGGTTAAAAATATTTTGTGTGTTTTAAGGCTATACTTTTAGAAATATTAATTTGAATTTATAAATTTAGAGAAGGAGACAGTGATGAGTAGACAGACCGAGATTTTAGCCTTGGCGCACAAGCGCGGAGCGGACAAGAGTCTGCCATATGCAGGGGCATTGACTCCACAAGAGGCCTTTGATGTTTTGCAGGCAAACCCTAAAGCACTTTTAGTTGATGTGCGAACTCAAGCTGAGTTGGAGTTGGTCGGGCGTATACCGGGTGCGTTGAATGTTGAATGGGCGTTTTATCCGGGCATGGTCGCGAACTCTGGTTTTGCAGAGCAATTAGTTAGCCAGCTTAATCAACGGCAATTAGATAAAGATTCCGTATTGATTTTTTTATGCCGTACGGGAGGCCGTTCTAATAATGCAGCTACTGTTGCTGCGTCGCTTGGTTTTACTCAAGCTTACAATACGTTGGAAGGTTTTGAGGGTGAGGCCAATGATTCAAAACAACGCACCATGATCAACGGTTGGAAGCATGCTGGTTTACCTTGGACTAATTAATTGATGGTATATAAACAGATGGAGTCATCAGTTAGCAAAGATCGTTACGCGGTTGTCGGCAATCCAATTTCGCACAGTAAGTCACCATTGATTCATGAAGCATTTGCTAAGCAAACACAGCAAAACATGAGCTACGAGCGTGTGCTTGCGCCTTTAGATGGTTTTGATGCAACGGTTAAAGATTTAATCGCGCAAGGCTACAAAGGGGTGAACATTACGGTGCCATTTAAGTTTGAGGCATTTCAACTATCGAATGAACTGACAGAGCGGGCGCGTAATGCAGGTGCTGTGAACACCTTGATTTTTAGGGATAAAGCTATTATTGGTGATAATACCGACGGCGCTGGTTTGGTGCGTGATATTGAACAAAATTTGCATATTCCAATTCAAGGAAAGCGTATTCTATTGATAGGTGCTGGTGGTGCAGCAGAAGGTGTATTACAGCCCATACTGGCGGGCATGCCAGCTACATTAGTGGTAACAAATCGTACTTTAGATAAAGCGATGGCTATGATTAGTAAGCTTGAGAAGCATGGGGGCTCGCACCAGACTACTGTAAGCGTTTGTGCTTTTGAGGACTTGCATGGTCAAGTATTTGATATTGTGATTAATGCGACCTCAACAGGTTTGAGTGATATGACACTGCCAATTCCCATTACGATTTTTTCGGAAAACTGTGTGGCTTACGACATGATGTACGGCAAGGAAACGCCTTTCATGGCGCAAGCGCGTGTTGCAGGTGCACAAGTTGTAGATGGGCTGGGGATGCTGGTAGAACAGGCGGCAGAGGCGTTCTATTTATGGCGCGGTGTGCGCCCTGAAACCAAGTCGGTAATGGCGATGGTGCGAGCGTTATAGATGTTGGATTGGTTGTTAAATAAGAATTCAGGTGCCATGTCATTAAGTTCTGGTGGGTATGTAAAGCGTGCATTAGTGCTGTTGGTTACCTTTGTGCTGCTCTATCAAGTATGGATATTTTTGCACATCTGTTGGTGGATAAAATTTAATCCGCATTCAAGCGCTTTTATGGAGGATCGCTTGGAAATTATTCAAGAGAAAAAGCCGGATGCTGAGTTGAAGTATAAGTGGGTTGATTACGCAAAAATATCAAATAATCTCAAGCGAGCTGTAGTTGCCTCTGAAGATGCTAAATTTTTGGATCATGAAGGCTTTGATTGGGAGGGTATACAGAAAGCTTACGAAAAAAACCTGAAAAAAGGCAAAATTGTGGCGGGCGGTTCGACGATTAGTCAGCAACTTGCAAAGAACTTGTTTTTATCTACCAAGCGTACGCCTTGGCGCAAGGCTCAGGAAGCCGTGATTACGGTGATGTTGGAGAACATACTAAGCAAGCGGCGTATTTTAGAAATTTATTTGAATGTGATTGAATGGGGTAATGGTGTGTTTGGTGCCGAAGCGGCTGCTAGGCATTACTACAAAACCAGCGCCGCTAACTTAAGCGCTGTTCAAGCGGCTAAACTTGCGGTGATGATTCCTAATCCGCGCTTTTATGATGCACATAATTCTACGCGATACCTTAATCGGCGCATTGCGACTATACAGGCACGCATGGGTATGGCTGACGTTCCTAGGTAAGTCTTATAGGCTGATTGGTTAAGCCGACTGTTCAATAAGTGAAGCTACTATTTTCCTGACTATTGGAGCAATAGTTAACACGGATGGAAATGCAATCGGCCATGCATAAATAAAGGCATGTATCCAATGCGAAAGAAATAGCTGATTTATACCTGTAAGCAGTGCCGTTAATACGCCAGACATGAGCAGTGCCATTAACAAAGACATAAAAAATGCAAACACTACGTGAGTGTACTTTTTTGGTATTTTCATCTGTATTTCTTTACAATTTTAAAGCATTGTTTTTAAATATTTAGCCGTATAGCTTTCCGTACATTGTGCGACTTGTTCAGGTGTGCCTTCCGCAATCACCATGCCGCCGCCATCCCCGCCTTCTGGGCCCATGTCTACAATCCAGTCAGCAGTTTTAATTACGTCCAAATTGTGTTCAATAATGACGATAGTATTGCCCGCATCACGTAAGCGATGAATTACGTCCAGTAATAACTGGATGTCAGCGAAATGCAGGCCTGTCGTTGGTTCATCCAAAATATATAAGGTGCGACCAGTGTCACGTTTACTTAGCTCTAAAGCCAGTTTTACGCGTTGGGCTTCACCACCCGATAGTGTAGTAGCGCTCTGACCAAGGGTGATGTAGCCAAGGCCAACATCCAGCAAGGTTTTGAGTTTGCGTGCAATGACAGGTTGTGCACTAAAGAAAGTATGTGCCTGCTCTACTGTCATCCCTAAAACTTCGTGGATATTTTTGCCTTTAAATTGGATTTCTAGTGTTTCGCGGTTGTAGCGGTGACCTTTACACACGTCACACGGTACATAAACGTCAGGCAAGAAGTGCATTTCAACGCGTAATACGCCATCGCCCTGACAAGCTTCACAGCGCCCACCTTTAACGTTGAATGAGTATCTGCCAGGTCCGTAGCCACGTACTCGGCTTTCTGGCACACCTGCAAACAAATCACGAATGGGCGTAAACAGCCCAGTGTAAGTCGCCGGGTTAGAGCGTGGGGTTCGACCAATTGGACTCTGGTCAACATCCACTACTTTATCGAAAAATGCCAAACCATCAATTTCACCAAATGCTGCAGGCTCAGTGCTGCTGCCGTAAAGGTGCTGCGCGACTACGCGGAACAACGTGTCATTAATTAAGGTAGACTTGCCGCTGCCAGATACGCCTGTAATACAACTAAGCAAACCGACGGGCAATTTGAGTGTGACATCTTTCAGGTTGTTGCCTGTGGCGTTACTGAGTTTTAGCCAGCGTGCTGGATCTGGTGACGTGCGCTTTTTGTTGTAGATGATTTGTTTCTTACCACTTAAGTAGTCACCGGTAAGAGAGTTAGGGTTGGCTTGAACCTCTGCTGGCGTACCTTCTGCCACAATTTGTCCGCCGTGCTCGCCTGCTCCAGGGCCAATATCGACCACATAGTCAGCGGCCATAATGGCGTCTTGGTCATGCTCGACCACAATCACGCTATTGCCGATGTCGCGCAGGCGTTTAAGAGTATCTAGTAAACGATCGTTGTCGCGTTGGTGCAGGCCGATGGACGGTTCATCCAGTACATACATCACGCCCGTTAATCCACTGCCAATTTGACTAGCCAGACGGATACGTTGTGCTTCGCCGCCAGAGAGTGTTTCAGCGGAGCGAGATAGCGAGAGATAATCTAAACCCACATTTGTTAGAAACTTTAAGCGATTGCTGATTTCTTTGACGATTTTGTCAGCAATTGCCAGTTTTGCGCCTGTTAGTTCAAGTGTGTCAAAGAAGGTAAGTGCTAACTTTAATGGTACTTCACAAACCTCATGTATGTTTTTATTGCCAACTTTTACATGGCGTGCTTCTTTACGTAAACGTGTGCCAGCGCATTCCGTGCAACTTTGCGTGTTCAGGTATTTTGCCAGTTCTTCGCGCACCGTTGACGAGTCTGTTTCGTGGTAACGGCGTTTAAGATTATTTAAAATACCTTCAAACGTATGTGTCTTTTGAAAGAATGCACCACGTTCGTTAAGGTATTTAAATGCGATTTCAACTTTTCCGCTGCCATGCAGAAGAATGTGCTGCGTAGGTTCTGGCAACTGTTCAAATGGCGTGTCGAGGTCAAAGTTGTAGTATGTGGCCAAGCTTGACAGCATTTGAAAATAAAACTGATTGCGTCTGTCCCAGCCCTTAATCGCGCCTGCGGCAAGCGACATGTGAGGGAACGCTACCACACGTTTTGGATCGAAAAAGTTGATATTGCCTAAGCCGTCACAAGTTGGGCATGCGCCCATCGGGTTGTTGAATGAGAATAGGCGTGGTTCTAGTTCGGCTAGTGAGTAGTCGCACGCGGGGCAAGAGAACTTGGCTGAGAATAGATGCTCTTTGTCGGTATCCATTTCCACGGCAATGGCTTTACCCTCTGCTAAACGTAAGGCCGTTTCAAATGATTCGGCAATGCGTTGCTTCATGTCTTGCTTAACTTTTAAGCGATCTATGACTACATCAACATTGTGTTTGGTGGTTTTTGCCAGTTGCGGTAAAGCGTCTACTTCATAAATCTTGCCATCAACACGTAGTCGTACAAAGCCTTGTGCTTTCAGTTCTTCAAACAAATCCAGTTGCTCGCCTTTGCGATTACTCACCACCGGCGCAAGAATCATGAGTTTGGTGTCTTCAGGTAGCGCTAATACGCTATCTACCATTTGGCTCACGGTTTGTGCTTCTAGTTTAATGCCATGCTCAGGGCATTCCGGGTCGCCAGCGCGGGCATATAAAAGACGTAAATAGTCGTGAATTTCAGTCACGGTGCCCACAGTTGAGCGCGGGTTGTGCGAGGTGGATTTTTGTTCAATTGAAATTGCTGGTGATAATCCTTCAATCAAATCAACATCAGGTTTATCCATGCGCGCCAAAAATTGCCGTGCATAGGCGGATAGAGAT
>DAIDAH010000054.1 GCA_027310735.1 Methylotenera sp.
CTTGAAATTATTAGATGTCAGATTAGCCTCATCAATAGTAATATTGACCGCTGTCGGATCTGGGACATTTACGCGACCCCTTGCTTTTTCGGCAGATGCAGTAACCCTCTTTGCGGCTAAATCAAGAACCTCCCATCTCAGTTTTTCACGTTTTTCCGACTCTAATACTGGTTGATACGCAAGAGCAGACCACAGTGCAAAAGCATAAACATCACTTGATGTCCATCCATTAGACCCTAGTGTTCCACTTAAGATTGATACCATAGCCATTCCAGCGCAGACGCTCACTTCAAGTGGACGCTCCTCGTAAAGAAATGAAGAGGACTTTTTCTGTATAGCTTTTTGTATCTCAATGCCTAGGCCGGGTGAAGGAGTCCCATCGCCACCTAGGGCTTCTGCTACCTCTGCAGCTTTTGAAAGTAACTTTGAAACATTTGTTTCTTTAATCCAGGTAGCAGCGAGGGCGGTAGAAGCCGAGCGACGAGAATTTACATCATCATCACTTACAGTGACACCAGAAATCCGCATATGAACCGAAATATTATCCATTCTTTTTCCTTCGCTCATCAATCAAGTTATTTATCATCATCTCAATGGTACCCAGCTTTCCATTTCGGACAAGCATATCCAACAGTTTGCGTTCAAGCCCTTGCGTAATTCGTTCATCCGAATTCATTTCGAGTGCATCTAGATCAATAAGGATACGCAAGCGCTCTCCTTCCAAAAGGTCCCGGAAAAATCGAAGTCGGGCGATCTCATATCCTTCTGCTTTCGGTTGCATAGTCAATGCCTCTTCTCCTACCATCCCCACTGGTATCATCTCAATTGTCGGCTTAACGGATTGTACACTTTCCTCCTCACTCAATAAGACTTCATGAGTTGTAGAAGAATCTTTGGGTTTGTCTGTATTACGAAAGAATGGACAAGCCAGATGAAAAATGGGATCTTTACCTCCTAGGCGCTTATCATCGGCCTCAAAAGAGGTTCGCTGAGGATTCCAGGCCCTTGGGTGCATTGTCACTATCAAACCGTCATTTTCTCTATCCCAATCAAATTCTATGATGTTATATGTGTATTTGTATACGTCGTTGGATTTATAGGGGACAGTGGCTCCAGCAGCAAGCATCATAACATCGCAACCTTGTTCCACATTATCGACCGACACTTTGGGATCATGCTCATGACCCGATATGAATACTCGAGCTCTGCTTCGAATGTAATCCTTTACCTGATCCTGATCCTTGTACCAATTTAAAGGGTGATGGACGAGAACAATATTTTCTACACCATTGGTACGGGGTATAGTGAATTGTCGTGCACCTATCATCAGTTCCGGATGCTCATCTTGCTCCTCCCCGTGGCAAAGTAAGGATGAATTAAATCTTATGAAACGTATTGATCGTCCAGGCGCGAGCGTTACCTCCATCTCTGAGTCAAAAGCGCCTTCGTTATTAAGAGTGCAGTTATAGCCGAAACTAAAGCGGCTATAGTCCTCAAATCTAGCAAAGAGCGCTGACCGATCTGTTGGATTGTTTAGTATTTCTTCGTATTCTTTGGCTCCCCCCCCACGAATATGGTCAAGGATTTGCTTTCCAGAGAACGATAGTTTTGAACGGTCGAGATCATGATTGCCAGGAACCATCTGCACACGGTGAATCTCTACGCCAATACTAGCAGCTAATTCGTCTAGCCATTTGCCTGCATCCTCATATTCCGTCCACTTTCCGGACTGAGCGATGTCTCCCGTAACTAATATGCCATGAGCGAAGCCGCCGGCGATTGCAGAGACGACTTCTCGAGCATCAGCAATAAGCTGTTGCTTTACGTCACGGTTAATATGAAGTCGATCATCCTTCTCTTGGCCAAAATGAATATCAGACACGTGCACAAACACTGCTGGCATATTTTCCCCTTTTACATATCATTATAATTCAAATGCTAGTTGAATCATAAGGAGAGCACCCGCCTAGTAATTACGTATTATTCTTTAATCTCATTTCAATTTAGATTAAACCAATTTACTAAAGTCAGTAAGAAATATTCAAAATTCATTACTACTATGAACCTAAGTCAAAGCATTCAAAATCACAAGAATACTTAAATTGATTGTATATGTTAATATTAAAATGAGTGGACTTAACCCACTGTAGATGACGCAAAAAGTACACTTTAAATTTGAAATAAGCATTATTTTCTTAACCAGCGACCTTGTCGCTTGATGTAATCAAATGAAAACACATGCTCAACGGGCGCATCATCACAACGACCAATGATTCTGCCAAAGAATTCCAATCCTCCTGATTTAGCAATTACTTTTGCACCACAAATAGGACAGGTTGCAGAATAGGAAACCGCTTTAATCGATTTTTCAGTAAAACGTGGAGGTTTTCTAAACTCCAACAACCTCGCTTCATCTTCGGACTGCATCCACCAAGGCGCAAGGAGTATGCCTTTTGATTTTAGATTTATCATTGGATAAACCGTAATAACTATTGTTACGAAAGACAAAAAAGTCTTTATTAATGAGTTCTGTTGATTATTTGGTGCCGTATCAAAAAAAGTAACATTAAGAATAAATCCTAAGACAAGAATAAGCATCATGAGTATCGGAATCAACAGGACCACTATATAAGCCACCCTCCTCCATCCTTTTAAGAGTAACCCCTCAGCAAAAATTTTTGCTAAAAAGCCTGGATCTTTAATATCCTCACAAATATATTTTATGTGTAAGGATCGGTTTTGTGGTGTTGTATCTTGGATGTCTTGGGAAGTTTTAATCGGGGAAATGGATAGATCACACCACTCAACATAGTATTTTGTGGCACGACCAGTACCCCCACCTTCAATGCGACTGAATTTAGGATAATTCACTAATCCTGCATCCGTTAAAGTTTGATAAATCCCTTCAAGCTTAGACTCCCAAAGAACCTCCAACTTATTCCATGTGCGTCGAACATCATCAGACATTCGTTCTTTATCACTTGGGGTAGACCACGATCTTTTACGTAAGGCCGTCACAGCTTCAACTAGATCCCATGCAGAAAATCCACTCTTTACAGTATCTGGCTGGCCTTTTGAGAGACTAAGTAATGCACGAAGTAATACGCAATCTAAACGATCCTTTACAGTCCAGGTAAAGACACATCTCTCAATTAGCTCAATTTCCTGCGTATGTAAAAACCCCGTTTCAACCCCGTTTGTGAGGTGTTCAACTGGATTCAATCTGGAAAAATTGGCGACGTTATCTGTCATTTAAATGGAGAGTTAAAAATGGAAAATACTAGTTTGCTTCAATTATTTGCTACCGACAAGCAAAACCAGATTAGATCTGTAGATGAAGTCGCAAGAGGATTAGCTTGTGAATGCCGTTGCCCGAGTTGTGGAAAACAAGTAATTGCTCGGCAAGGTGAAGTTAGAGAGTGGCACTTTGCTCATGCATCGATATCTGAATGTGATTCAGGTGCGGAGACTGCTTTACATCTAGCGGCAAAACAATTAATTCTGCAACATCAAGGCATCTCAATTCCAACCAGATCTGTTAGTGAGACTATAAGATTGAAAGATGGCAGAAATGGTGTAGGAGAAGCCACAAGGCCTGAGTTATGGCTGGACTTTAAAGACGTAGAGGCGGAAATGTCTTTTAGAAATATTAGACCCGACATAGTAGCCTCATTGGAGAATACATATTTTTTTATTGAGATTGCTGTCACACATTTTGTCGATGATGCTAAAAAAGAGTTATTTGATGAACTAAATATACCAACCATCGAGATCGATTTAGCCAGCGTCAGAGAGACTAAGTGGACATGGCCATTATTAGAAGAAATAGTCCTAACAAACACGAGTCATAAAAAATGGCTAAATATGTTGCACTACCCAGACTTACAAAAAGAGGCAAGTGACATTGCCATGAAAAATGCATTAAACATGGCAATACCAGAAAGCACGTCAAATGCTAATGTCGTAAATGAGCGCAATAGATTTTTGATTAACGGTCGTATTTTAGACTTAATCGTAAAGCCTTCCACTCTGGCTATATGGTCACCATATGACCCACTTTTAAATGAAATGATAAAACCATTAATAAAAAAAGCCGGCGGACGTTGGTATCCTAAATACAAAAACTGGTTTGTTCCTTTAAAAGCAAAAACCTATTTATTGACTGAGCTTGAAAAGTTGTCAGGAAAGCCACCTAAAACTATGTCTAATGCCTAGTAACGCAAGGGACGCAAACCTCTCTTAATTGGCACGATCTAAGGGTAGTAGTACTCCTTATTGCGCCTAGGCGCCACGTTCTGATAGGGGAGTCAAATTTTTAGGTTATATGGAAAAAAGAGCTATATTTTATGTAGCGCCAATCGCCATTGCTTTGTTCCACAAAATTTGATTTTCAGTTTCGAGATTTTCTATGCCATATGTAATAAAAAAAGCTGATAAATATCCAGAAATTGCTAATATCACAGCTATTAATATATCCTTAATGTGTTTTGCGGAGGCTTCCTTGAGCTTTTCCAACCCAGAACCTTTAGATCTATATGCCTGAAAGAAAAAGTTAAAGCCATATGGTGATCCGTGAATTATTTCAGACGAAATTGGATATATTAGTGAGTAGCTTCCAACTAAACTGACAGCAGCCATTTTACCCGTAAGCTCGCCAGTCTTTCTAATACGGTCTGGGACATTGAGAGTAGTCCAATTTTTATTTTTCTTAAATTCTGAAAGTAGACTTTCATCTATACTTTCATTAGTAGATATCGTTAATGCATATTCTCCTACGCCATCCTGCCTGTTGTCTTGTTTATACGATGCATATTCGACATGCCTAATGGCTCTTTCAGCAACTGAGTCATCTTCGGCAATAATATATGCAGCATTTACATGCGACTCCAGAATACTTCTAGCTATTGGATAAATATCTCTAACGGGTAACCCACGCCAATCAGACATTTTTAATATGGTCTTAACAGACTGTCCTGCAATCATGGCAACCATAGAAGACGTTTTTACTTTGGATTTACTAACGACACACTCATAAACTTTATCTTTATATTTAAATTTTCCTTGTGTAGCCAACTCGATAGTTACGCTGTGGAGTTTTAATAAGTCATTAATGATTTCTTTTAATGCTGACAAATCATTTTCAACTTTCATTCTAACCTCTCATCTAGACTGGAAAATATTTAGATAAGCTTCCGCCAGCAGTGGCATCAGTAGAAATAATGGTATTAACAATAGCGCTGTGATATTTTTCATTTAATTTTCACTACTAGTCTGAGCAGCTCATTTGTTATACCTACGATTTACCATTTATCAATAATCGTTTTACCTATCGGTGCAACGGCAATGCCAGCCAATTTGATATGTTGTACTCCAAAAGGAATGCCAATGATCGTGACAAAGCAAATCATAGCTGAAATCAAATGCCCTAGTGCAAGCCAGAAACCAGCGAAGATTAACCAAATTACATTACCAATAGTCCCTAAGCTACCTGTACCGATATCATCTTTGTCATTGACGTATTTTCGGTTAACAGCTTCTTTGCCAAATGGCATGAAGGCAAACTGACCAATCACGAAACAAGCTTTACCCCATGGAATGCCTATGATTGATAGATAAGCCAGCACACCAGCGATCCACCAACTGATCCCCATCAAGGCTCCGCCTAAAATAAACCAAAGAATGTTGCCAATTAAACTCATGATGACCTTTTTATATATTGTTATTCTGAGCGTGTTAATTCACATGATTGCGATATTAATATAGGCCTACTATAGCAGGCTAAGTCCAGCTTTGTTAAAAAGCAGAATCTTACGGCTGAGTAGCATCTATTAAAGATACCAAATCCTTTAACTCACTGTTAACTACATTTAATAGCGCTGAAGCGTCTGCAGCCTCCTCACTTATCAAATAAGCTAAGCTCAAAATGGTCAGAGGGTGAACACCAATTACTTTAGCCAACGCATCAACCTTCTCAACCGTCGGAGTGTAAAGGCCTCGCTCTAAGGTACTGACATAGGTGCGGCTAGAGATGTCTGAGAAATCTTCTTGTGTTACTTTTTTAGCTATTCTTGCTTTTTTCAATGCCAATCCAAGCGACTCTTTTATATTCATGAAGGTTTCCTTTTGAGAAACTCCATCTAGCCAAATTGAGCGATATATAACTACAATGTATACTGCTCATTTTAAATTTACGGTGCTATCATGATTGAAACTTTTTCCCATTCCGAAGTTAACTTTCCATGGAGCGAAAGTGGGGTAAAAACTTGGACATATGCTCACATAAACCTACATGCTCCATGGTTCTATGTTGATTATAAAATTGGATTAGATGAAGTATCTGCTAGCGCTATGTATTTGCTTTTTGATGAAAAGCAAATATCGCAGTTATTAGCTGAATCCGACGTTGAAATAACCAATCTCTATGCGGTTACTCCGGGGCTTGTAAATAAAACCATGCAATGGAAAATGGATTTACTGAAGTCGGTTTCAGTGGGACATAAAAAAGTGAAGGGGCAGAACCAGAAAGTTGTAAGACTTGAGCTTGATAATGAAACTGAGTATTTCTATCCAGAGCTAAAGATGAGAAGCAAGTTTCATAAAGAACGGGATATATATTTCTCAAAAAAAGGATTAGGTAAACCTGTTGATGAAAACAAGCTCTAAATCACAACTGCGATTAGCCGAGATTAAAACTCTGGCAATTGAAACTTTTGGCTCTGAGTCAAAAGCCAATCATTGGCTAAACAGCGCAAATCTTGCATTGGGTGTCATCCCAATAGCTCTCGCTAAATCTGAATATGGCGCTGTAGAAGTCAAGAAAGTACTCAGTGCAATTGCCTATGGTGGTGTTGTTTGATTGGGATGCTATGAACACTGACTTACAAACAAAATGGACAATACCTCTGGTTGATGCGGGTGATGGATCTAGTGATGCCATACTGACCTTTCCTGACGAGCTACTTGAATCACTTGGATGGATTGTGGGTGATGAGCTATGGCTAGACGTTGTGGACAACTCGATAATTTTCACTAAGATTTAATGCTAACTATACACATAAGGACATAAAAAATATGCTTGGGTGGCACATCAACATTTTTCGGACAAATGCAAAAACACATTTGGTCTACGATGCTTCAACTGATGAAACTCGTTTGGCTTCATGGTCAACTGGAGTCTATGGCCTTGTTTGGTTAGATAATTTGGCTAAGGCCAATAAAATTTTAGATTTAGGTGGCAATGGCTACCCATGTAGATACACTGCGAAGGCATCAGAAATATTACCGGTAATTTCCTCGGCTCTTTCATCTTGTAATAGTCCTATTACTATTGGCGATAAGTATGTTTTGTCTGCTCGCGACATCTCCACCCTAAAGGGAGATGCTTTAAAAATATCCGCATGCAGTCCAGATGATCAACTGCTTATTGAAGCTTGGGATCAGAGTTGATCATACACTAACATAAGCTGCCCAGTAATCTCTTAGTTAGCTTGTTTGTCACAAACCGACCTTAAATAATTAAAGCTACGCATACCTTTGAATGGCCGCTATGTGGCAAGCTAATTTAGTGGTCAAAGGGCAAAAAACGACCCATAGCCGTCTATTGCCAATTTGCTGTATTCGGCAGCTAAGTGGGACAAAGCAGCCGCACAGGTTTACAACGCAAATGAGTACATTCAGCACTGAGCAGACATTAAGAACTAACTATTTATTTTGCGACAGTAGCAATAGACAAACTGCTGAACTGTGCCAAATGGCGTGTTATGCGCTTCTTTTTGGTGGTGAACTAATCTGAAGCTATCGCCAAATGTCGCATGCAATGTTTCTGATTTATATCTCATCACGGGCAGACCGCTGCACTTTTCAGGGCCATCTTCAGCGAAGGTGGCAATGATGACATGCCCATCTGGACGCACGGTACGCATTACTTGTTCTACGTAAGCCTGACGGTCAACTGGGTCTGTCAGAAAGTGAAATACTGCACGGTCATGCCAAATATCAAAGCGGTTAGCTGGAAGCTCGACGTTAGTAATATCACCCACCATCCAGCTTATGGATTCTGCATGACGTCCTAATCGCTGCTTCGCTACATCCAACGCTGCTGAAGATAGATCAAGCACGGTTAGGTCGCTGTAACCCTCTTCGGTTAGTTCATCTACCAGTCTTGATGCCCCACCGCCCACATCAATAATTGCTGCCCTTTTACCTAGACCTGTATTGTGAATTAGCTCTAAAGATTGACCTGCATGCTCCTGAAACCAACTTACATTGTCCGATGCTTTAGTCGTATAGATTTGTTCCCAATGCTGCTTACTATCCATCATTACACCTCTTTAAAAACTTAACACTTTGTCAGAATCACGAATCAAAGCATGCAAGTCCTGCATCGTTGATACTGGACATATGTCTGAGCCTTCAGACTGGCGAATCTTGAGGCATGTGCCACAAGCCAAAATAGAGCCGCCTGCATCAATGAAGTTTCGTATTTGCCCCGTAACGTCAAATTTATCGCTATGCAATGATTCAGCCTCAACACCCATGCCGAGCAGGAATACTGAAACGGCATCGCCTTGTTTGCATGTGAATGCCGCTAATCTAAATGCATTCCAGACCGTCTCAGACTCATTAGAGTAAATAACGATTCCAAGCTGCATCATGCTTACTCCTTAGTAAATATCTATATCAGTCGTGATTGCAACATGTGCGTTGGTCAAGTGTTTCAATTAGTCTGCAATGTTCCGCTGTATGGCTTTGACAGGCCACTATTTGAGTTAACACTTCACGCATTGCGATTAAGTCTTTAATTTTAGCTTCAACTTCCGTTAGATGCATTTGAGCCAGCTTATCTGCAGCACTACAAGTTTGATCTGGATGGTCAGCAAGCTCAAGCAGCGTCTTAATTTCATCAATACCAAACCCTAACTCTCTACCTCTACGGATGAACCTTAGTCGTTTGATAGCATTGTCATCATAACGTCTGTAGCCACTGGCAGAACGAGGTGGCTTAGGTAGTAAATTAACCTTCTCGTAATAGCGAATGGTTTCAAGATTGACCCCAGATTCTTTGCTTAATACGCCAATTGTATACTCTTCAATCATGACTTGACTCTGTAGTAACTACAGACTTTATGATACATGTTCTAAATTAGAAGGGAAGAAATATGAGCGCACATTGCTGTCAACATGAACATGAACCAGACAACAGTAACAGCCATCATGGACGCTATCGTAAAGTGTTATGGATTGCATTGCTTATCAATTTGACGATGTTTGCAGTGGAAATAGCCTCAGGCGTAAAAGCCAACTCTGTATCTTTGTTTGCGGACTCTTTAGACTTTCTTGGTGATGCGGCCAATTATGGTATTAGCTTATGGGTGTTGGGCTTGAGTGTTGTGGTAAGAGCCAAAGCTTCTTTGTTTAAGGCTCTAACCATGGCTGCTTTTGGACTATGGATACTGGGTAGTACAGTATGGAATGCGGTCACAGGCGTTCTTCCAAGTGCACAAACCATGGGGCTTATTGGTATTGTGGCATTTGCTGCTAACCTTAGTGTTGCTGCGCTGCTTTATGCCTATCGTGACGGTGATAGCAATATGCGCAGTGTTTGGCTTTGTACGCGTAATGATGCGCTTGGTAATCTTGCCGTCATTCTTGCTGCAATAGGTGTCTTTGGCACAGGCGCATCGTGGCCAGATTTGGTGGTTGCATCCATCATGGCGTCTCTTGCATTGCACTCTGCATGGACCGTTATTAAACATGCGCGGGCTGAATTGGTTAATGGCTAGATATATACTCAGATTTAGCTTCTTAAACAGATGAAAATTCACTAATCATTACTTTATAACGATAGAATTTAGAAATGTTAAAAAAGGGCATTCTTGCTGCGTTAGTTTCTGCTTTGTTATTCGGAGCGGGAACACCACTCGCTAAACTCCTACTCAATCATGTTAGCCCATGGTTATTGGCTGGACTACTGTATCTCGGTTCTGGTATTGGCCTTACTCTTTATCGTTTTATTATTCGCGCTCCATCAGTCAGCCTGCCTAGAAAAGAAATGGCATGGTTCGCAGCTGCAATCTTAGCAGGTGGAGTTTTAGCCCCTGTGCTGTTAATGGCTGGTTTGCTTAATATGCCAGCATCTGGCGCATCTTTATTACTCAACATGGAAGGTGTTTTTACTGCGCTATTGGCATGGTTTGCTTTTAAAGAAAACTTTGACCGTCGCATTGCACTCGGTATGGCATTAATCGTTGCAGGTGCATTGGTTCTAGGATGGCCAAGTGAAATACGATTTTCTGGGATATGGCCAACATTGGCAGTGCTTGGCGCCTGCTTCGCTTGGGGTTTAGATAACAATCTAACACGTAAACTCTCTTTATCAGATGCCGCTTGGATTGCTTCTATCAAAGGATTGATTGCTGGGTCGGTCAATTTGATACTGGCATTTATACTTGGTACTACTCTGCCTTCATTAATAAATGTAGCAGGCGCAATGGTTGTTGGATTCTTTGCTTACGGCGTAAGTCTAGCTTTGTTTGTGATTGGATTACGTCATTTAGGGACAGCTCGAACTGGTGCATATTTCTCAGTAGCTCCATTTTTTGGAGCGCTTCTCGCTATCGCCTTGGGTGACCCAATTACGATACCATTGATAATCACTGGGGTTCTGATGGCTGTGGGAATTTGGCTACATTTAAGTGAACATCATGAGCATATGCACGAGCATGCTGAAGTGGAGCATGACCATGAGCACAGCCATGACGAGCATCATCAGCATACCCATGAATCATTAGCAGAAATGGCATTAACGCATACTCATAAACACATACACAAACTAATGAAACATAACCATCCGCATTATCCAGATATTCATCATCAGCATAGCCATGATTAATATGATGATAATCTCTTAGAAACCTTAACAATCGCCACAGAAATTGGTATTAAGTGTTTTGATATGGGTTTGATTAGATAAAGCGCATTTGCATTGTTGGTGGTCGGGGCAAATGGGTTAATTTCTGTCAACAAGCTTCCGTGGTTGAAACCACAGCCCAAAATAGAAATTTTTTTCCAATTAAAACGGCATATGGTCGATGCTGTCATATAAAATCTGATTAGCCATTAGGAATGGTAATTTCAAAACGGGTTGATCCATTTAATGATAAGACCTGAATCTTTCCTTGGTGGGCTTCAATAATTGATTTTGTAATGGCAAGTCCAAGTCCAAGTCCAGCACCATCGCTGACCTTCTGGCGGGAAGGATCCACTCTATAAAAGCGGTCGAATAGCCGAGGTAGATACTCCTTACCAATAGTTTCACCAAAATTTTCAATGGCAAGACTTGTTTCTTTAGGCTTGGATTGATCGATGAGTACTTTAACTGATCTGCCACGTACGGTGTGTCTGATGGCATTTGATAACAAGTTGCTTAACGCCCTGCGGAGCATTAGTTTGTCACCTTTAACTGTACCTTCTCCAGCAAGAACTAGATTGACCCCTTGTTCGTCTGCGATTGCTTCATAAAAACCAAACAGTTCCCGTACTTCTGTAGCTAGATCCACGACTTCGCTGCTTGGTATGATGAGCCCATTGTCAGCTTTTGCCAAAAAAAGCATATCAGCAATCATGCGTGCCAGCCGCTCATATTCCTCCAGATTTGAATAGAGCACTTCACGATACTCGTCTGCCGACCGTTCCTTGGATAAAGCAACTTGCGTTTGCGTCATCAAATTACTGATAGGTGTGCGTAACTCATGTGCCAAGTCAGATGAAAAGTCGGACAATCGATGAAAAGAACTCTCCAAGCGGGTCAGCATTTCGTTGAAGGCAATTACAAGATTGACCAATTCGGTTGGTACAGTGCTTGATGATAAGCGGTCACTCAGGTGGTTGGCCGAAATGCCTTTTGCTACCTCAGCCATCTTACGTACTGGAGTTAATCCTCGGCGTGCGGAAAACCAGCCTAGCACTATTGTGAGTAGGATACCTGCGGCGATTGCCAACCAGAGGTTGTGATGGAATACCTTCATGAAAGTGCGATGGTGCTCAATGTTGATTGCAAGTGCGACTGTGGTCGGTGGCAATCCGGCAATGCCAGTAGTAGCAGTTGCTGAAAGGCCGCGATAGATTTCGCCTCCTTGTTCCCACATCACGAGTTTTGTATCTGGACTGCGTGCTTGTTTAAGCAGATGCGTGGCAAATGTCGTATTTGAAGTGGTAAACAGTACTCGATGATCAGGTCCAATAACTGCGACAGAAAGATCTGGATGGCCAATTAACGCGTCAGTCAGGTGCTGCGGAACTGTTATTAAATCTGCTGGAGTGTGCACTTTAGCTAGTACATGACGGACAAGCTTCAGCTTGCCGTTGATCTCCATTAGATCTTGTTCCTCAAAGTGCGACTGCACTAGTGTGCCGATTAGCAGGCCTACCACGAGCAGTACAAAGGTCGATGCCGTAGCAAAAAACAGCGTTAGACGAGAAGTAATTGATTTTAGGCTAATCATGGTTCAGGGACTTCCAGCACGTAGCCCATGCCCCGAATGGTTTGGATCAGTTTAGGCTCAAAATTATCATCTACTTTTGCACGCAAGCGACGCATCGCAACTTCAATCACATTAGTATCACTATCAAAGTTCATGTCCCATACCTGAGATGCAATCAGGGAACGGGGTAGTGCTTCTCCTTGGCGTCGAAGCAGCAATTCGAGCAGAGAAAACTCCTTGGCGGTGAGGTCGATGCGTTTGCCAGCCCGTGTCGCTCTGCGTCGCAGAAGATCCAATTCCAGATCCGCGACCTGCAGTCGATCTGGTTCATTGTTCTTGCCTCGGCGCAATAAAGTACGTATCCGTGCCAATAATTCTGAAAATGCAAATGGTTTAACAAGGTAATCATCAGCGCCCAGTTCCAGTCCTTTTACCCTATCCTCAATCTGGTCACGAGCAGTGAGAAACAGTACGGGCATCTGTTTACCTGCTTGTCGAATTTTATGGAGCACCTGCCAGCCATCGAGCTTAGGTAGCATGACATCAAGCACAACTATATCGTAATCGTCTGTTAATGCTTGATGCACCCCATCGAGACCATCGCGCACCAAGTCCACCACGAAGCCGGCTTCCGAAAGGCCTTGTTTCAGGTAATCGCCAGTTTTCTGTTCGTCTTCAACTATCAGAATTTTCATTTTTTTCTCTTCAGCTACTAATCAACATGCGAATTGTTGCACGCACTTAGGGCCAATTACCCAACATTACAAAATTGTAATGCAACAGTCAGCTATTAGTAATATACATATCAGCATAATGGTTTTCGTTAAAAGATTGCAAGCATTGGCTTTTCAGAAACAAACGGTGTGGTGTCGGAATATGCTGCTCACCTTTCCATGTAAGGTGGAACATTGATGC
>DAIDAH010000055.1 GCA_027310735.1 Methylotenera sp.
GTTTATCGTCAGCCTATGTTGATTGAGTCAGTGCCGATGGGCAGGCCGCCAATCTATCTGCGCGTACCACCAGGCCATGCTAAACACTGGAGTAAGCACTGTAGAGAATATAACGCCTGTGGAGAGCAGGTCTACTTTGTGCAGGATGGTTGGTATAGCCATGAATATGCTCCACGTTATCAGAAGCAGCATGGTGACCGTCGGGATGAGCGCCGCGACGAACGCAATGATGATCGACGTGATGATCGTCAAGGTAATCATGGCAATCAGGACAATGATCGACATGACAATGGTCGTGGCCGAAATCACTGAGTAGTAGCAGTCCAGCACTTGTCTTTAGCAGTATGTGTTGGATGATGATACGCAGTATTTGAATGTAATCAGCTCGATCTGTGCGTTATCGCACAGATCGCTGGTTGAGTGTAGTGGAAGATATGAACTCAAGTACGAATATGCGTGTGCAAATTTAAACGTAGCCTTAACCTGAGTCATGCTTAGTGAGTTTCTTAGATAGTGAGTAGCAACAGATGCCGATGGTCAAGCAAACGGCTTGAGGTTTGTAGGCTCCATTTTATTTTCTAATATTGATAAGGAGATCTGTTATGAAACAACTTAAATACATTGCTACGACAATCCTTGCTGTGTCGCTAGTAGCCACACTAGGTTGTGCTGCAACGAACAGTAAAGACGGCGCATCAGCATCCAAGCAGGAAAGCGCAGGCGAGTACATTGATGACAGTGTCATTACCACCAAGGTAAAGGCCGCAGTATTGAATGAGCCTACGTTAAAGTCATTTGAAATCAATGTCGAAACCTATAAAGGTGTAGTGCAGTTGAGCGGCTTTGTTAGCTCACAAGCCAATATTGAAAAAGCGGTGGGAATCACACGCAGCATCAAGGGTGTAACGTCAGTTAAAAATGACATGCGACTGAAAGATAAGTAATCATTCGACCCTCTATTTAAGGAGTATCAACATGCTTGAAACTATTGCCGTTCTTTTAATTATTCTCTGGGTGCTTGGCTTGGTCTCGGCATATACCATGGGCGGGTTAATTCATATTCTCTTGGTCGTCGCAATCGTTGTGATTTTGGTGCGAGTAATTCAAGGTCGGCGTCTGTAACTACATCTGCTTTTTATGTGATGGTTAAGGCAAAGTGTCTCTATCTCACCGATTTTCACATCGCCTAAAGTTAAGTACATTTTTATAGGAGAAGATTAGATGAACGCAGTCAAGATATTGGCAATCGTATTGATTGTTGCTGGTGCTCTGGGTTTGGCGTATGGCAGTTTCACCTACACCAAGGAAACGCATCAAGCCAAGATAGGCCCGATAGAACTTTCTATTAAAGACAAAGAAACAGTCAATATCCCTGTTTGGGCTGGAGTGGCGGCGATGCTGGCTGGTGCAGTTCTGTTGTTCGCCCGCAAGTAGGGTCACTCATTATGCTTTTAAGGGTAAGATTTTTAAAGTAATGCGTAGACTAATTAAGAATTTATCAAATTTTGTTAACAATGGAGAAGAATATGGCGAATTTAGTCGATCAATTTAGTAAAGATCAATTAATCAGTGATTTTAAAGTGGCTGTTGCGGATGCTGAAGCATTGCTAAAAGCAACGGTCAACATAGGTGGCGATAAGCTGGTTGAGGTTCGAGCCAAAGCGGAAGATTCACTCAGTATTGCAAAAGCAAGGATGTTGGATACTCAGTCTGAAGTGATTGCCAGAACTAAAGCTGCAGCTAAGGCTTCCGATATTTATGTGCATAACAATCCGTGGCGGTCTATTGGTGTGGCGACGGGTGTTGGTTTGGTTGTGGGCTTACTTATTGGTCGTCGCTAGTTTCTTAAGCAATATGCCAAGTCGCAAAAAAGTAATGTAGTGATTCAACTGTCATTGATTAGACGCTTAAATCAGTGGCAGTTTCAACCTGATGAGTGATCAAGGTAACGTTGTTTGCTGGAGATAAAGTGTATTAAGGGCTTTGGCGATACTGTACGTCAGACAGTAAACGACTCATTTCTTTTTTGACTACGGAATAGCATTCGCATGCATGAGTTTCTAATCCAGTTCGATCAAGGACGGCAATGTGGCCGCGGCGGTAGTTGATAAATCCTGCACGCTGTAAGTTTCCAGCTGCAGCCGTAATGCCCTCACGGCGTACGCCGAGCATGCCTGAGACTAACTCCTGAGTCATAACCAATTCATTGGTTGGCAGGCGATCAAGCGTTAGCAGCAGCCAGCGGCATAGTTGTTGTTCTACTGAGTGGTGTCGGTTACATACGGCAGTTTGTGCCATCTGTGTCAGCAGTGCTTGCGTGTAGCGTAGTAACAGGCGTTGCATTAGGCCGCCGCGATCAAACTCCTGCTTGAGCAAGCGGCGTTCTAGTCGGTAAGCGTGGCCTGCTGTTTGCACAACAGCTGAACTTGATGTGCTATCTCCGCCCATGAATAGAGAAACACCGACCACACCTTCATTGCCGACGCCCGCAGATTCGGCTGATGCGCCAGATTCCATGATATAGTGCAGCGATACGATAGACGTGGTCGGAAAATAGGCATGCTGTAATTGCCCGCCAGGCTCGTAGAGGATTTTACCGAGTGGCATTTGGATTAGTTCCAGATGCGCTACCAATGGCTCGAACTCAACCGTGGGTAGTGCAGCGAGAAGGTGGTTCTGATTCGGGCTATTAGGCGTGGGCATCTTTAACTTTCAAGGTTTGGTGCTCTATCTTTTGTGATAAGTTCAACACCGATTCCTCGGTAGCCGACAAAGCGGCAGGCTCTGTCGAACATCGGCTCTCCACTCACTTGGAATCTTTGCTGTGAACCATCGGCATTGGTGCGACTGAAAATAAAATCAAGGAAAGGCTGTCTAGCGGCAATGCTTGCCTGTAGTGCCTTTCGCTCAGATTCATTCCAGCCTGCCTTTGGAATCCTGCTTATTTCTTTTTCGCCAGTGCTGTCTTTTTCTAAAGTATCAATCTGCATGCCGAGCATATCCAGAACCGGGCCTGACACTTTGGTGAAATTCATGTTTTCATCTTGCTCCCAGTACCAATCTGAGGCTAGTTCAGTCAGGCTGCGATAACGTGCTTCGCTTTCACGTAGTTCAGTCGTGCGCTCCAACACAGTCTGCTCCAGAATTTTGTTGTAATTTTCAAGTTTTTTGTACAGGAGGCGAACCTCAAGCATGTTGTGAATACGCGCTTTGACCTCGACTAAATCAAACGGTTTACTAATAAAATCTTTTGCGCCGGCTTCCAGCGCGCGTAGCTTGTGGTTCGGTTGTGCCGTGAGCACGAGAATAGGCAAGTATGCCTCTTGATCATTTGCTTTAAGGCCTTCTATCACTTGAAAGCCATTCATGACCGGCATTTGCAGATCCAATAGAATCAGGTCGTAACAGTGCTCACGATGTAGGTTAAAGACTTCTTGTGGATTCATGGTTGCAGTGACGGATGTGTAGCCAGTCTCACTCAGCAGTTGCTCTAGCAGGCTGATGTTAGATTCCTGATCATCAACAATCAGTATGCTGGCATTAAGAATTTCTGACGCAGTAATCATCATGATTGTTCCTTTTCAATTGTGAGAATGGTTTTTGTTTCCGCAAACTTTAGTGCTAAGTCCAATGTGTTCATGAATTCGTTAACCTTGATTGGTTTTGTAAGGTAGCGAAAGAATCCAGCCTCTAAACCCTTTTCAATATCACGTGGCATTGCATTCGCGCTGAGCGCAACCACCGGGATATGTGCTGTTTCTGGACATTTTGTGAGTATTTTGAGTGCATCAAAACCACTTAGGCCAGGCAGGTTGATATCCATTAGAATCACGTCTGGTAAAGCGTGGCGGGCAAGTTTGACGCCTTGTTTGGCATTCATTGCGCTGAGTAGGCGAACATCTGGTCGTCGCGCAATAATGTCCTCTATCAGCATTAAGTTTGCTGGGTTATCTTCAACGTAAAGCAGGGTATTTAAGCTTGTATCTATTAGCTTGGGAGTGATGGTGCTGTCTTTATTGTCGCTATCCGTCGCTTGTGATTCAGTTTGCTGCTTTTGGTCAGCTGAGTCATGTTCAATGGCATTCAGTTCAGTTAAATCCAGTTCAATCCAGAATACGCTACCCTTACCAACGGTGCTTTCTACGCCTATTTTTCCACTCATTAAATCAATGAGTCGCTTGCAAACGACTAGGCCAATCCCCGTACCTTCTTCTTCTTTCGCTTTTTGTCCAAGTCGATTAAATGGCTCGAAAAGCTGTGACAGTTGCTCCGATGACAGTCCTGCGCCAGTGTCATGGACGCTGATGCGAATCGAATCCCAAGCGGTCAGTTGGCACTCTACCGTCACTGTTCCGTTTATCTTGTTGTATTTAATCGCATTGGATAACAGGTTGATCATCACCTGTTTTAACCGTGTGCGGTCACCTGTGACGCAATAGGGAAAGTCCGGCCGAGTGAACGTGACATCAATGCCACGCTTTTGTGCCTGTGGCTCAATCATGGATTCACATTCGTGCATTACATCTGCTAGCAATACTGGCTCCAGAGATAGCGTCAGTTTTCCAGACTCAATCAGTGCGAGATCTAACACTTCGTTAATCAGTTCCAGCAAGTACCAGCCAGCTTTAAGAATCTGGTCGACGCTTTTTTTCTGAGAGGTAGTGGGTGGTGGTGTTCCAGACTCTATCAGCTGCGCAAAGCCGAGTATTGCGCCAAGTGGTGTACGTAGCTCATGGCTCATGCTGGAGAGAAAGTCTGATTTAGCCAGATTGGCTTTTTCCGCCACAAATGTTGCGCGTTCAAGCTCAGCATTCTTATCTTGTAGCGCCTCATCCAGCAAGGTGCGTTCAGCTTCTACCTGCTTACGTGCCGTGTTGTCCGTGCCAATCAGCAGGTAACCAATAATCGTGTTATGCGCATCGCGCAAAGCCGTTACAGACACCATTGCTGGTAGGCGGTTACCATCTTTATGGATGTAAGTCAGCTCGTAAATATCCTCAATGCCGCGTGAGGCTTTAAATACCAATGCTTCAAAACCTGGCTTAATCTCGGTATCTAGCTCTATGCTTAATGCTTTAGCGCGCGCTATGATTTCTACTGGGTCAGAAATTTCGGCGGGCGTAATCTTGTTCATGACGTCCACTGCGGCATAACCCAGCATATGTTCCGCGCCGACATTAAATATCTGGATGACCCCTTTAGCATCGGTAGCGATGCTGGAAAAGTTTGCACTATTGAAGATTGCACTTTGCAGAGCACCGGCTTTGAGTAGCGCATCTTCTGCCTGCTTGCGTGCAGTAATGTCACGTAAAATGCATGTGAAGTAGCGTTCGCCGCCGAGCGACATTTCGCTTACCGCTATTTCCAGAGGAAAGGGCTTGCTGTCCTTGCGCCAGCCAATAACTTCGCGCCCAAGTCCGATAGCCAGCGCCTCGTCACTTGCACTGTAATGTTTAAGTGACCCATTGCGCTGCTCTTGATCAAGCTCCGGTATCAATGCACTAAAGTTTAGCCCGGTGAGTTCTGCCGCGCTAAAACCGAACATTCGCTGGGCGGCAGGGTTTACGGTTTCAATAATGCCGTCACGTGCATGTAGCGTGATAATGCCATCTGCTACGGTGTTAAGTATCGTCTGAATCAGAGCGGTATTGTCGCGTAAGGCTTGCTGTACGGCATATTCATCGCTTACGTTGCGAAATACCAGCACAGCGCCGACCACTTGATTGTCACGGTCACGAATCGGTGCGCAGCTATCGGCGATATCACATTCGCTGCCATCGCGAGCAATCAGAACCGTGTGGTTAGCTAGCCCCTGTATTGTACCGTGCGCTAAAGTTGCCACGACTGGAATCGTGGCGGCTAAGCGCGTTTCTTTGTTGATGATGGGAAAAATTTCATTAATGAAGTGACCAATAGCTTCGGCTTGTGTCCAGCCGGTGAGCTTTTCGGCGAGTGGGTTTAAGAGCGTTACTCGTGCTTCTGCATCAGTGGTAATGACGGCATCGCCAATAGAGTTTAGGGTTACCGTGAGCTTTTCTTCACTGTCCTGTAACGTCAGGTTGAGTTGCTGAAGTTGTTTGTTCGTCTCATCTTGAATCGCTAGTAAATGCCGTGTTTCGAGATGTACCAGATTTTTGAGCTTTTGCTGAGTCTGCTGATAAATTAAATAAACGAATGCAAGCGCGAAAAGTGCCCATAGCAGGCCAGAAAACATAATGCTGTTAAACATGCGGTGCATGTCTGATTGAAGTGCAGCGTTTTCCTTCGAGTATATGTTTTCCTCAATCTGCGTAAACTCAAACATCTCGGCACGGATCGAATCCATTAGTCGCTTGCCAATACTTTCGTGTATTTGTGTTGTAGCAGCAGTGATTTTATTATCGTGGCGCAACTGAATTAAATGCGCCATTTCCACCATTTTGGCATCGATCAAAGGAAAGGCTGCGTCTAAGTGGTTTTTAGCGGTATTGGTTAAAGTTAATTCACGTAGTTTAAATAGGCTTTCACCTAGATTGCTACGCGTAACTAAATAGGGCTGTAGAAAGCGCTCGTCGCCAGTGAGTAAATAACCACGCTGACCAGTTTCGGCATCTTTTAATGAGGATAATAAATTGTTGGCTGTGCTTAATGCTAGAGCAGCATGCTCGCGCGCATCTGTTGATTGCTGAATACGGCTAAAAGACCATATCGCTATTGCAAAGGCGATAGCTACCAATAGCGCAGTGAATGTCACAAAGACCGAAAACTTGTAATTAGTTTTCAAGAGAAAACTACTTTTTGCACAAGGCAAACTTTATTGTTTGCAGTAATTTGTGAGGTTTTTTGAAATCCACGTATATTTAGTAGCGGTGGCTGAACTGCTATTGCTGTAGGCATGTCTGACCTTGGTGTGGAAATAATTTGGTGTAAAAATAATTAAGCGTGCATAGTGTGATTGCTTAACTAAAGCCATGAAAAGCTGCAGCTACTGTTATACACCCATCAAGCTTGATGGTGCCGATTAAAATGGCTGCATTTAGCTTGTCGCCACACTTATTGAAAATTAAGCACTGGCGAGCGTAGTTTCAGCGGTGACAAAGGGTGTTTTTATAGATGAAGAAAAATGTATCTGGACTATCGAATTAAGGCTCTTTTAACTGCTCATCTTCTGCATCCACTGCGGGATTTTTCCAGTTAAGGTAGACATTTCCGCCCCAGTGGTTGATGACTGTGACGCTTTTGGTCAGCGTGATACCATTATGTTGCGCGCTAATTTTGTAGGTGCCATTTCTCATCTGTCAAAACAGCATCGACCCGCCGTTATCAAGACTCAGCTTGATATCCCCTTTTTTATCGGTGATGCTCACCTGCGCGTCAGAAATCAAGTGTCCCAATTTGCCTTCTGATAGATACAGTCGCAGATTGTAGTCGTGAGCCTTGGCATGCACGTTGCTTGCTTCTTCACTTTCAACGTCGCCATTGATGTAAATGATTTCATCGGTACTGCCTTCCTCAGCATATGCCGCATTTACTATCACCAGCATCACCATTGTGCTGATTAAGCCAGCAAGTGAAAGTTTAATAATGTTCATTATGAATTAACGCCTCATATTGAGAGGTATGCATACTTGGCAAGTTTCTTGTTGGCTAAATATGCAATGAAGGTTATCTTTCTGATTCTCCCGTGACGGAGTTAAACCGTCAGTTGTTAATGTACGTCTACGAGATCATGAGTTCTGTGCGCTATCGCACAGAACTATGAAATACGACCTGTGCATGTCCGGGAATATTCCTTGATCGCTCAGTTCAAGGGTTTCGGTAAGGTTCTTGCGATTACCAAGCATTCTATACGCGCAGCACCTGCTTGTTTAAGCGTTTTTGCCAGTTCGTTCAAGCTGGCGCCTGTCGTCATCACATCATCAACAATAGCCACTTTAAGACCTTGTAGGTTTTTCTGGCAATGAAATACGCCATGTATGTTTTTAATGCGTTCTTTGAACGGTAAGCTGGCTTGTGGCGGCGTATATTTTGTGCGCTGGCAGGAGGTGTAGTCCAGTTTGATTTGCATGGATTTACTCAAAAGTTTTGCTATTTCTAATGCTTGGTTAAAGCCGCGTTCTTTGAGTCGCGCAGGGTGCATCGGCATGGGGATGATTAAATCTATATTGCTTTGAGTTGCTTGCTGAGCAAGTTTTTCACGGTGTAGTAATGTGGCGAAAGTACTGGCTAAATGAAGGCTGTTTTTATACTTGTACTGTTGTAGCATGCGGTCAACGGGAAAGTTATAGCTGAATAGTGCATGTGTGGCATCAAAATCGGGTGGTGAACTTAAGCAACTGCCGCAAATAGAGCTAGCAATTTGTGTAATAAGACCACATTGTGGGCATTGAGGGGCAGTGTGCCAAGGTAAGCTGTTTAAGCATACTGTACATAAGCCTAGCGCGCCGCTATCGTAGCTTGCGCATAGTAAGCAATGTTGCTTGATTGGCGATTTTGGTAAAAATTGATTAAATTTTAATCTAATGTTTAACATTTGCGGCACATTTCATTGACAAGGTATAATGTCTTAAATTGAAAACCAAAGTAAGTGAACTAAAGGAATTGCAAATGCTTGAATCAGCAACAAAATCTTCCACAGTAGCGGCAATGCCAGAAGCTGTGGTTGACACCAGTAATCTTACAGCAAACCTAGGTAAAGCCTGTAGTCATGAGCATGCAACAGTGAATCGTTGGAGTGTGGATGAGATTGTCGCATTATTTGAATTGCCTTTCAGCGATTTAATGTATCAGGCGCAAACCGTGCATCGTGCTAATTTTGACCCGAATGCGGTGCAAGTGAGTACTTTGCTGTCAATCAAGACTGGCGGCTGTTCTGAAGATTGTGGTTATTGCCCGCAAGCAGCTCGCTATCATACCGAAGTGGAAAATGAGCCTTTGATGAAGCTGGACGATGTGCTGACCGCGGCGCAAGAAGCGAAAGATAACGGTGCCAGCCGTTTCTGTATGGGAGCGGCTTGGCGCGGCCCGAAACAACGTGATTTAGAGCCAGTGCTAAAAATGATTGCCGAAGTGAAGGCGATGGGGCTGGAAACCTGCGCAACCTTGGGTATGCTGAAAGAAGGTCAGGCTGAACAGTTGAAAGACGCGGGTTTGGATTACTACAACCATAATCTGGACACTGATCCTGAGTATTACGGTGATGTGATTTCTACGCGTACTTATCAAGACCGTCTTGACACGCTAGACCGCGTGCGCAGCGTAGATATTAACGTTTGTAGCGGTGGTATTATTGGTATGGGTGAATCGCGTAACCAGCGTGCTGGTTTGTTGGCGCAGTTGGCGAACATGGAACGCCCACCGGAAAGTGTGCCGATTAACTTGCTCACGCAGGTTGAGGGTACGCCATTGCATGGTACGGAAGAGTTAGATCCATTTGAGTTCGTGCGCACGATTGCTGCTGCACGTATCACCATGCCGAACAGCTTTGTGCGCTTATCTGCTGGCCGTCAAGGCATGACTGAGTCTACTCAGGCGCTGTGTTTCTTGGCGGGTGCCAACAGTATTTTCTATGGTGAGAAATTGCTGACAACGGGTAACCCAGAAGCGGCTACTGACAAGCAGTTGTTTGCTAAGTTGGGCATACATCCTTTATAAACGAGCTGTGACCTTTGCAGGATCGGCCATAGAGTCGTTTCTGCAACAGTTAAAATTACCATGTTAAATCATCTAAAACTAGAACTAGAAAAGCGCAAAGCCGATGGTTTATTGCGTCAGCGACGCCTGCTGGACTCTCCGCAGGCGGAGCATATCGTAGCGAACGATAAGCACTTTTTAGCGTTTTGCAGCAACGATTATTTGGGCTTGGCTAACCATCCTGATTTGGTCACAGCCATGCAAAAAGCCGCTGGCGATTCTGGCGTGGGTAGCGGTGCTTCCAATTTAATCACTGGTCATCATCGTTATCATGACGCGCTGGAAAAGCAACTCGCAAAATTTGTCGATTTACCTGCTGCCTTGTTGTTCTCCACTGGTTATATGGCGAATATCGGCGTGATTGGTGCCTTGATGGGGCGTAATGACGCGGTGTTTGCCGATAAGCTCAACCATGCGTGTTTGAATGACGGTGTCTATTACTCATTGGCCGAATTTAATCGTTTTCCGCATAACGATGTTGCCGGGCTTGAGGCGATGCTCAAAGCCAGTACCGCTAAACTCAAGATGATTGCCGCGGATGCCGTGTTCAGTATGGATGGCGATATTGCGCCGATTCCTGAATACCTTGCGCTGTGCGAAAAGTATGACGCGTATCTTTATCTGGATGATGCACACGGCTTTGGTGTGCTTGGTGAGCATGGGCAGGGTAGCTTGAATCATTGCTATACCAAGCTGAATATGCCGAAATCACCGCGCATTATTATGATGGCGACTTTGGGTAAAGCCGCAGGTGTTGCCGGTGCTTTTGTGGCAGGTGAGCAAGTGGTGATTGATTATTTGATTCAATCTGCCAAAAGCTATGTGTACTCCACACCTGCGCCGCCAGCCTTGTCTGCAACCTTGTCAGCCTCGGTGCGCTTGATTGAGCAGGGCGATGATCTGCGTGCGCATCTACGCATGCTCATTGCTTATTTTAAAGCCAACTTGAATACTAAAAAGTGGCAATTGATGCCATCTGACACTTCAATCCAGCCATTGCTAGTGGGTGATAATCTCGAAGCGCTGGCTTTGAGTGAGTATTTGCAAACGCATGGCATTTTAGTACCTGCAATACGCCCGCCAACAGTACCAGTGGGTACGGCTAGGTTGCGTATTTCCTTGTCAGCAGCGCATTCTTTAGATGATGTTAAAAAACTGATTGATGTACTTCACCAAGCGGAAGCTGTATTGTAAATATCATGACTGCAAATTTGCATATTGAATCAATAGGTACTGGGCAGCCCCTCGTGCTATTGCATGGTTGGGGAATGAATGGCGCGGTTTGGCAGCCGCTCGTCAAAAAGCTCAGCAAATTATTTACGCTACATATCGTGGATTTGCCAGGTATGGGGTTGAGCCGTCCGATTGAGCCATATCATATTCATGCCATTGCGGAAAAAGTTGCAGAAGTCATCTCACCACACGCCGATATAGTTGGCTGGTCTTTGGGTGGGCAAGTGGCGACGCGCATCGCACTGGATTATCCTGATATGGTGCGCAGGCTTGTGTTGATAGGCGCAACGCCTTGTTTTGTGAATAAGCAGGGTTGGGATGCGGGCATGTCGCCAGCAATTTTCAGCAGCTTTGCAAGCAATATGAACGCGGACTATCACAAGACCATGACGCAATTTCTGACCTTGCAGTGCATGGGTGCCAAAGATGCGCGAGATACGGTGAAAGTGCTACGCAAGAAGTTTGCCGAGCGACCTGTGCCAACCACACAAACCTTGCAAAAGGCGCTACAGATATTGCTGGAAACGGACTTGCGTGAAGAAGTTCAATTTTTAAGAAAGCCAACGCTTCTTATTCATGGTGACCGCGACACCTTGGCGCCAGTACAAGCCGCGCATTGGATGATGCAGAACTTGCCAGCAGGCTTTTTGCGTGTGATGGCAGGTGCCTCGCATGCGCCATTTTTGTCGCACCAAGAGGCGTTTATTGATGCGTTGGTTCAGTTCTTAGAGCCAGTGCAGGCAGCATGATGGACGCAAAAGTAGCTGATAGTTATCACATTGATAAAGTGCGCGCGCGCAAATCATTTGGGCGCGCGGCAGAAACCTACGATGCCGCCGCCATCTTGCAAAAACAAGTGCGCGAAGAAATGCTGAGTCGACTTGATTTGGTGAAGATAAGCCCACAAGTCATACTGGATGCGGGTTGTGGCACAGGTGCTGCTAGTGGCGCATTGCTCAAGCGTTTCAAAAAATCGCAAGTAGTGTCTTTGGATTTTGCACACCCAATGCTGCAAAAGACTCGAAAAAACGTTGGCAGTGCAGGGTTGGTCAGTCAATTAAAAGCTTTAGTCAGTGGCGCGCA
Organism: Methylotenera sp.; assembly: GCA_027310735.1. GTDB lineage: Bacteria > Pseudomonadota > Gammaproteobacteria > Burkholderiales > Methylophilaceae > Methylotenera. Next base: position 11,989 of record DAIDAH010000055.1, read on the forward strand.
GCACCATTTGGTGTGTGCTGATATTGAAGCGATCCCACTCGCTAGCGCCAGCATTGGCCTCGTGTGGTCGAATCTAGCCATTCAGTGGTGCAATGATTTGGATCAGGCCTTGCAGGAATTTCACCGCGTGTTACAGCCAGAAGGCTTGCTGATGTTTAGCACGTTTGGGCCAGACACTTTGCGCGAACTCAGAATTGCCACTAATCAGCAAACTGGGCATACCAGCATCAGTCGCTTTATCGACATGCACGACATTGGCGATGCGATGGTACGTGCCGGCTTTAGCGCGCCAGTTCTGGATGTAGAGCGATTCACATTAACCTATGATGATGTCAAGAGCGTGATGCGCGATTTAAAAAGCATAGGCGCACATAATGCCACCGATGGCCGCGCACGTGGTCTGCATGGCCGAGGCTTTTTGCAGCATCTTGAAACTTGCTATGAGCAGTTTCGAGAGAATGGTAAGTTACCTGCTACCTTCGAGGTGGTTTACGGTCACGCTTGGCGAGCAAAAGATAAGCCCAAGTTTGATGATGGTGTATCGCCAGTCACATTCAAGCCTAGAAATAAATAGCAGGGGGTGTCTGTATGACTAAATCCTATTTAGTAGTAGGCACAGATACCAATGTCGGCAAGACTTATGTCGCTACGGCACTAGTGCAGCATTTTGTGCAAGCGGGTTTGCAAACCGTGGGCATGAAGCCAATAGCCTCAGGTTGCACCATCAATCAAGCTGGCGAATTAAGTAATGAGGACGCCGTTGCTTTAAGCCTTGCCAGCAATGTAAACGCACCGCTACACCTCACTAATCCTTACCATTTTGCACCTGCGATTGCGCCGCATCTTGCTGCTGAGCAGACGGGTGTGGTGATGGATTTTGAAGTTATTACGCAGGCATACCAGCAATTATCTAGTTTGGCAGAGGTGGTGATCGTTGAAGGCGCAGGTGGATTTTTTGTGCCCATCAACGCAACCGAAACGCTTGCTGATTTAGCTGTGAAGCTGAATGTCCCTATTATTCTCGTAGTGGGTATACGTTTAGGTTGCATCAATCATGCTCTGTTGACTGTGGAAGCTATACAATCGCGCGGCTTGACGCTGGCAGGTTGGGTGGCGAATGAAATTGATCCTGATATGAGT